>JBJHBX010000001.1:0-57842 GCA_050485725.1 Gemmatimonadales bacterium
CGGAAGACGTGGCCCGGGTTCCGCCGACGCCCAGGCCGGCCTGCCGAGGAGGCCCGTGCTGGCGGCGACACCGGCCACGGCCGCGCCTTTGATGAAGGTTCGGCGAGAGAGATCCCTCTCGAAGGCGGATCGGGCCATCTGATCTTTACTGCGCATCCTGACTGCTCCGGGGTGATCTGATTGCTCCTGGGAGGATTTACAGGAGATCGGGGTCGTTGGCTTTACGCTGCGTCAAGAGGTAGGGTATCCCATCCCTTTACGCGCTGTCAAGGGGTGTTCGGGCAACCGCCGGCAGGTTCTCCGCGGCCCTCTCTTGACGTGGCGTAAAGGGGAGGGTAGCCTTAGCAGTGAAACGATCCGTCTTGTCCTCAGGAGTCCCGCGGGCGTTGCCCGTCGGGGAATGAGGAAGACAAGAAAGCACTCGGGGCATAGGGGGATGGCTTTGAACAAAAGGCCGATCCGTGCGGAGGCCGCTTCTGGTGAGCCGCGGCTTCACAGTTCGGTACGTCTGGACGCTGAGGGCCTCGCCAAGGTCCTCGGTGATCTCGAGTTGCGTATCATGAAAATCGTATGGGCGATTGGCCGGCCGGCGACGAGCCGCGAAGTCTTCGAGCGTGTCGTGGTGGAGCATGACGTGGCGATCCTGACCGTGGTTACCGTCATGAATCGGTTGGTGGGGAAGCGGTTGATGGT
This sequence comes from Gemmatimonadales bacterium, assembly GCA_050485725.1. Lineage (GTDB taxonomy): Bacteria > Gemmatimonadota > Gemmatimonadetes > Longimicrobiales > Gaopeijiaceae > SKNW01. Next base: position 694 of record JBJHBX010000001.1, read on the forward strand.
ACGGGAGAAGCGAGATGGACTCCTTCACTACGAACCGTCGATGAGCGAGGCGGAGCTGCACGAGTATGCCGCGCGCCGTCTCGTCCAGGGCATTCTCTCGCTCGGGAGGTCCGCCATAGCGGTCTCGTTCGTAGACGCCCTGGCTGAGCAGGATCCCGAGCAGCTTGCCGAGTTGGAGCGCATAGTCCAGCATCGGCTGCGGGGAGAAGGGTAGTGGTGCGCGGAGACGGACGAGCCTGGCACTCCCGTCTCGCGAACCTTGAGCGGACGCGTCGGCAAGCGATCACGCTTGCAATCGCAGTGATCGTGGTCGCGGCGCTGAGTCCTGTCCTCAGTCATCACCTGCTTCCCGTCAGTGAGGCCGCGATCGAAAGCGGCCACCTCATTGCCCTCTGTGTAGTTGCACTTCGGGCCTTGATGGCGCCACTCCACGAGATCTTTCACGCCCTTCTCTGGGGTGGGCTCATATACGCGCTGTGGGATCGAGTGCGAGCCTGGCGGCTTGGGCGGCGAGAAATGTCGCTTCTCGCAGTTCACGAAGTCGGTTCCAGGGATGCGCTACGGCAGGCAGCCGAAACCGCAGGAATCGACCCCGCGCGAGTGCGGGCCGTGTCAGGTCTTCCGGGCGCGGCTCTTACGATCGGTTGGTGGAAACCTCTGATTTATGTTTCCCACGAAACAGTGGAGCGCCTTAATCACGGTCAACTCGTGGCCGTGCTAGCGCACGAGGGCGCGCACCTCCGTCGCCGGGATCCGCTTCGCATCTCGATCCTTCGTTTTCTTTCCTGCCTGTTTTTCTGGCTTCCGGCGCTCCGTCAACTCGGCGACGATCTCGCCGACGAGATCGAGATCATCGCCGACGACGAGGCTGCCGCAAGACAGCCGTTGGTGCTGGCGTCGGCGCTCGTCGAGGTGGCCAAGTTCGGGCGGCAGCCCCTGCCACAGACCGCGGTAGGATTCAACGACCGGCCACTCTTCGACAGGCGTGTGCGACGTCTCATCGGGGAAGCTCCCGTGCCGCGCAGCCGCCTCACGCGCCGCTCCGTGGCGGGAGGGGCGCTCGTGCTTTTTCTTGTCATGACCTCGGGCATCGTGGTCGCCACGGTCTCTCCGACCGGCCCGATGTCACATTATGCCGAGCACTGTGAAAACCACGACCTGCCGGTGATCGGTCACCTCCTCTGTCTTCTTGATCGACCCGATCGGATGACCGACGATCGCCTTCACCAAACTCACCCGTCCTCCATCTGATCCGATGAATTCGTTCGACCTGAATCGGGGATTCGTTCGACCGTATGCTTTACGCATTGTAAAGCTACCGGGCGCATCCCTCCTCCGGCTGAAACGAGCTCTACCCGGTTCACGGGCACCGATGGAGAGAACATGCGCACTTCCTTCATGACAAGGCGGATAGGAGTATGGTAGGCCTTCGCGGTATGCGGCGCGTCTTCGCGATAGCCCTTTGGCTCGCCGTTCCGACAACCCCGGGCATCGCCCAGACGCTACCTGAGCTACCCTCGCCGCTCGGTCTCAGCGATGTGATTCGGTTGGCCGGCGAGCGTAGAGACGAGATCGAGGTCGCCCGAGCACGCACCCGCGCCGGCGAAGCCCTGCCGGCCATCGTGTCCGGCCTTGAGGATCCGATGCTCTCCCCGTCCATCGACCACTATCCGTTCATGATGGGCGGCGCGGACTACAGCCTCACCATCGAACAGCAGATTCGGTGGTGACCCCCGACTCTGATCCAGTCAGAACGAGACACCGGGGTTGATCTGGAGGGGGGTGGTCGTCCACCCCTCCGGCTTCTCCTCACCTTCCTCTTCCCTCCCGAACTCCGTGGGAGTCAGCCGCCCGAGGGAACTGTGGGGGCGCAGGGTGTTGTAGCTCCCCCGCCATCCCTCGATGGTCCGGCGAGCATCGTCCAGAGACAGGAACCAGTGCTGGTTGAGGCACTCGTCCCGGAGCGTCCCGTTGAACCGTTCCACGAAGCAGTTGTCCACCGGCTTGCCCGGGCGGATGAACTCGACGGTGACCCCCCTGGAGTAGGCCCAGGCGTCGAAGGCCCGGCTCGTGAACTCGGGGCCGTTGTCCACCACCAGGACCTTCGGAAGGCCGCGGTCCTCCCGCAGCCGCTCCAGCACTTGAATGACCCCGATGGAGGGGATCGAGTGGGCCACATGGACCGCCAGGCTCTCGCGGCTGAATTCGTCCACCACCGTCAGGCACCGGAACGGACGGCCGGAGCTCAGGGTGTCGGCCACGAAGTCCATGCTCCACCGCTCGTTCACCGCTCCCAGGGGCTGCCGCTCCAGCCGGGGTCGCTGGCTTCGCCGTCGCTTCCCCTTCCGGCGCACCGCGAGGCCCTCCTCCCGGTACATCCGCTGAACCCGCTTCCGGTTCACCGGCCAGCCTTCCCGCACCAGAAGGCTGTGGATCATCCGGTAACCCCACCGGACATGCTGGCCGGCCAGCTCCTTGATCCGCTCCCTCAGCTCCACCTGGGGCGACTTCAGGGTCCGGTACCGCATCGTCGACCTCGGAAACCCGGTCCACCGGATCGCCCGGCGCTCCGACACTCCCCACACGGCTCGCACCTGCCCGACGGCCCGGCGCCGCTCCCGGGGCGTCACGACCCTTTTCCCAGAAGGTCCTTCAGCACCTGGAGGTTCAAGGCCTGGTCCGCCACCAGGCGCTTCAGTTGCCGATTCTCCTCCTCCAGCCCCTTCAGACGCCGCGCGTCCCCCACCTCCATGCCCCCGTACTTCCTCCGCCACCGATAGAACGTCTCCCGGCTGATCCCCTCCCGCCGGCAGATGTCCTTCACCTCCGCCCCAGACTCCGCCTCCCGGAGCATCCGGATGATCTGCTCCTCCGTGTACCGACTCCTTCGCATGGACTCCTCCTCCGCGTACGCTGGGAGTCCCATTCTAGCCGGGTCAGGGTCCGGGGGTCACCACCATTCCCCTGTCGAGGCTTCGCCGGAACCGCCGTGATTCGGCGCTCGCGGACGTCGATCGGCTGCGCGCCGGGGTCGATCAGGCCGTTCTCGATGTCGGTGAGCAGGCCGCTGAAGCCTTTCTCATGCTGCACGAGCGCCGCCGCACCCAGGCCCTCGTCGCCGACCAACTCACCTTCGCGGGGGATGTCGTGTCGGCGGCCAACGCACGCTACGCCAGCGGTACCGCACCGCAGTCCGATGTCCTCCGAGCCGAGTTGGAAGTAGCGCGTCTCGAAGCCTTCGCGCGTACGCTCGTCCATGAGGTGCGGGGTGCGGAGGCGATGCTGATGGTCAGCCTCGCGATGGACGTCGACCAACCCGTGCCGGAGCTCGCTCAGATGGAGTTCGCGGTACCCGTGCCGACATGGGCGACCATCAGCGATGCCCTTCCCGGGCGTCCCGAGTTGGCCGCGGGACGGGCCGAGGTCGCGAGAGCCGAAGCGGAGATCGCCGTGATGCGTGACATGTTCCGGCCAATGATCCTGATCCGGACCGGCCCCGCTTCCACGATGGCGGAAGGCCGTGGCTGGATGGCGATGATTGGTATCAGCCTCCCGATCTGGCGGGGAAGGCTACGCGCCGGCGTGGAGGAAGCGCGAGCCATGTACGCGATGTCGGAGGCCGATCTGCGAGCGATGACACGTATGATCGAAGGCGACGCGGCGGTGGCCTTGAGCCGGCTCCAGGCGGCCTGGGATCGGCAAGCGGCGATCGCGTCCGATGTGCTCCCACGTGCGCGAATGGCCATGGATCCCGCGGTCGCCGGATACGCATCGGGGCAGCTACCGCTCATCAGCGTGATCGAAACGGTCCAGGCGCTCTGGCTCGTACAGGCGGATCTGATCGCGGCCGAAACCGAACTCGGCCTGGCGTGGACACGCCTCGGTCGTGCCGCCGGATCCTACGCGGAGATCTTCCGATGACACTCGACATCACGTTTCGGCACATTCGGGCACCCCTGATTTCGGCTGCCGTCACTACCGCCGTCCTGGTCGCGGCGCTGTGGATCCAGCATGCTCGCCAGGGGTGGCCCTTCGGATCACCGGAACGGCAGATCACATCCGCGACGGTGTCACATGAAGGGATGCAGGAGGACGAATCACAGCCTGAACGCGTGCCCATCGAGGTCGCGCCGGAAACACAGCAGGCACTCGGCATCCGGATGGAGGTCGTCGGCCTACAGACCCTGACGCAGACCATTCAGGCCCCGGCAACCGTCGTACCGGACGAATCGCGGATCTCGCGTGTGCACACGCGAGTCGCCGGCTGGGTCGAGCAACTCGATGTGAGTACCACCGGTGAGACAGTGCGGAGCGGACAGCCGCTCGCGCGGATCTTCTCGCAGGAGCTGCTTTCATCACAGACGGAGTACCTCGCAGCACGGCGAGCCACGACCGATGCGGGCATCACGAGTGCCGTCGTTGCGAGCGGGCGCGTACGCCTCTCCGTGCTCGGCATGTCCGCTGACGAGATCGACGCCATCGAACGGACCGGCGAACCGATCAGCCTCGTGACGGTGACGGCGCCGCGGAGTGGCGTGGTCATCAACCAGGGCGTTACGGTGGGAACCGCGGTCGATCCATCCACTCCTCTGATCACCGTGGCCGATCTGTCGTCGGTGTGGGTGTTCGCGGAGGTTCCCGAAGGCAGTGTCGGCGCGGTGAGGCTCGGTACCACCACGCGTCTGGACTTCCCGGCTTCCGGACGAGCACCCTTTACCGGACGGATGGACTTCCTCTATCCGACGCTGACGGAACGCACGCGCACGCTCCGCGTCCGGTTCAGCGTCGCGAATTCGGACGGCATGTTGCGCCCCGGCCTGTACGGCACAGCCATGTTCGAGGCGGAAGGGATCCAGGCGATCACGGTCCCGCGGGATGCGATTGTCGACACGGGGCGGCAGCAGCATGTCTTCGTCGCCGTCGACGACGTCTTCGAGCCACGCCTCGTCACCCTTGGAGTACGGCTCGCGGACCGCGTGGAGATCCGTTCGGGGCTTGAGGAGGGGGAACGGATCGTGGCGTCGGGCGTGTTCCTGCTCGACTCCGAAAGCCGCCTGCGCGCCACCGGCGGAGGGGTGGGCCACGCTCATGGCGCGACCCCGGCCTCCGAGAGTCCGCCTCCGTCCGCCGACCCCCACGCGGGTCACCGGGAGTAGACGATCATGGTCGATCGCATCATCGAGCTGTCGACCCGGCACCTCTGGGTCACGATCGGCGTCGCGCTCCTGGCCGCACTGTGGGCGATCGACTCCGTTCGCAAGACACCCCTCGACGCGCTGCCGGACATCTCCGATCCACAGGTCATCGTCTTCACCGAATGGATGGGGAGAAGTCCCGATCTCGTCGAGGATCAGGTCACCTATCCGCTCGTGCAAGCGCTCCAGAGCACGCCGGGGGTCGTTGCGGTCCGCGGCTACTCGATGTTCGGCATGAGCTTCGCCTATCTGCTCTTCGATGAGGGAACCGACATCTACTGGGCGCGCACGCGGGTGCTCGAACAAATGGGGCGCGTGCAGCAACTCCTGCCGTCGGACGCCACGACGTCGCTCGGCCCCGACGCAAGCGGCGTTGGATGGGTCTACCAGTACGTACTGCGGGACACCAGTGGCCGCATGGATCTGGCGGAACTCAGGGCATTGCAGGACTTCACCGTGCGTCCGGCCTTGCAGGCCGTCACGGGCGTCTCGGAAGTCGCCTCCCTGGGGGGCTTCGAACGTCAGTATCAGATCCTGATCGATCCCGAACGCATGGTGAGCTTCGGGCTCACGCTGGGTGATCTGACTCGGTCCGTGCGCGATGCCAATGCCGAGGTGGGTGCACGGGTGCTGGAGCTGGCCGGCCGTGAATATGTGCTGAGAGGTCGTGGCTACGTCACGGAGTTGGCCGACCTCGAGCGGAGCGTCGTCACAGTGGGACCCGGCGGCGTGCCGGTTCGGCTCGGAGATGTCGCACGAGTCCAGCACGGTCCGGAGATCCGCCGAGGAGCGGCCGACTACAATGGGACCGGCGAAGCGGTGGGCGGCATCGTGGTGATGCGTATCGGTTCGAACGCGCTCGAAGTCATCCGGGCGCTCGAGGACCAGATCGCAGTGCTTCGCCTACCGGACGGCGTCGAATTCATCCCCACCTATGATCGATCGGAGCTGATCATCGGCTCGGTGGAAACGCTGCGGAACACACTCGTCCAGCAGGCGATCATCGTCACCATCATCTGTCTGGTCTTCCTCTTCCACGTGCGCTCGGCGCTCGTGATCATGATCGTGCTGCCGCTGTCGGTGCTGTTGTCGTTCATCGGCATACGGTATCTCGGCCTCACGACGAACATCATGTCCCTCGGTGGAATCGCAATCGCCATCGTGGAGCTGTCCGACGCTTCCATCGTGCTCATGGAGAACGCGCACGTTCGATTGGCGGCCGCGCGATCTACCGCCGATCGGAAGCGGATCATCGTGGACGCGTGCAAGGAGGTCGGGCGGCCGATCTTCTTCTCGGTGATCCTGGTCGCGGTCTCGTTCCTTCCCGTCTTCACGATGGCCGGTCAGGCGGGCCGACTGTTCACGCCTCTCGCCTATACGAAAACCTTCGCGATGCTCGCGGCGGCGATCCTGTCCATCACGCTGGCGCCGGCTCTGATGGTGCTTCTGCTCCGCGGGCGCTTCCGCACCGAGGCCGAGAATCCGGTAGGCCGGATCCTCGTCGCGCTGTACCGTCCCGTGGCCGAGTTCGTCGTGCGCATGCGGTGGCTCGCCGCCGGGCTCACGCTCGTCGCCATCCTCGTCACGGTTCCGGTGTTCCAGCGGCTCGGCTCGGAGTTCATGCCGCCTCTCGATGAGGGCACGCTGCTCGTGATGCCCACGACCTTTCCGGGGATCTCCATCGAAGAGGCGCGTCGCGCTCTCATCGCGCAGGATCGCATTATCATGCAGTTTCCCGAAGTCCACTCCGTGCACGGGAAGGTGGGCCGCGCGGAGACGGCTACGGATCCGGCGCAGCTCGACATGATCGAATCGGTCATCATGTTGCGCTCTCGCGATGAGTGGCCGACCCGCGATACACCACGTTGGTATAGTGAACGCGCCCCGGAATGGACCAAACGCGCCGTGCTCCGGCGGGTCTGGCCGGAACAGCGGGCGCGCACGCTGGACGAGCTCTCCCGGGATATGGACGTGGCGCTCCAGATGCCCGGCTATCAGATGGCCATCGCCCCTCCCATTCGTACCCGGATCGACATGCTGACGACCGGTGTGAGGACACCGGTGGGCGTGAAGGTATTCGGCGACGACCTGGAGCAGATCGAGCATATCAGCGTGATGCTCGAAGGAATGCTCCGGCAGGTTCCGGGCACCCGGAGCACGTTCGCCGAACGGCAGACAGGGCGCGAGTACGTGGACATCGTGCCGAACCGTGAGGCCATCGCCCGCTATGGCCTGACCGTGCGTGACGTGCAGGATTTCGTCGAGGTGGCGATCGGTGGCATGCCGGTCTCGACGGCGATCGCCGGCCGGTCCCGCTTCTCCATCAACCTCCGCGTGGCGGCCGACTGGCGCTCCGATCCCGAAGCGCTGCTCACGCTGCTCGTTCCCGTTCCCTCCAGCGGTGATCTGATCACCGCTGGAGGCGGGAACATCGGGGCGGGAGCCAGCCCCCAGCGGGGCGGCATGACCGGAGCCGCCAGCGTCGCCGGCGGGATGGGTGGTGATGGGGGAATGGCCGGAATGGGAGGCGGAGGCGGTGCGGGGGCACCGGCGGGGATGGGCACGATGGGCGGAGTGCCGGCGAATGCAATGTCTCCGTCGATGGGGGGCGCGGCGGCCGCCACTCCTGACTTCATGGAACAGTGGCGTCAGCCCGGCGCCGCGGTACCGCTGGGGTATCTCGCTGATGTGCGGGTCACGACCGGACCTCCGATGATTCGGAACGAGAACGGTGTTCTCGTGGGATACGTCTATGGCGATATCGACCAGTCACAGCGCGATCTGGGAGGTTGGGTAGACGACGCCAAGGTACTCGTGGACGAGCAACTGGACCTGCCTCCCGGCTACCGCCTGGAGTGGACCGGGCAGTATGAGTATCTCGCCGAAATGCAGGAGCGCCTCCGATACGTCATCCCGCTCACGCTCCTGCTTGTAGTGGCACTACTCTATCTGTCGATGCGTGGCTGGGCACAGACCTTCCTCGTCCTGGCAACGGTGCCGTTGGCACTTGCGGGAAGCATCTGGCTGCTCGCGATCCTGGGGTACAATCTGTCTACTGCCGTGTGGGTCGGCCTGATCGCGGTCGCCGGCGTCGCCGCGCAGACGGGTGTCGTGATGATCGTCTACCTGGACGAGGCCTTCAACCGATACATGCGCGAGGGCCGCATCCAGACAATGGCCGACGTCGACGCCGCTGTCGTGGAGGGAGCGTCCACCCGTGTGCGACCGCTTCTCATGACGGTCGTGACGACGGTGTTCGGACTGATGCCGCTGCTCTGGGAGAGCGGAGTGGGAGCCGATGTCTCCGCGCGCACCGCCGCCCCGGTCGTCGGCGGAATGTGGTCGTGCATCATCCTCACGCTGCTCGTTCTGCCGGCGGCTTACTCGATCTGGCGACGGCAACAGGTCCGCCGGATGATGATGGCCTCATCCACCTGAGAATCGACCCGGACGACAGCCACGTTCTCGCCACGGCGATCCACGCCGACCCGGATGTCATCCTGACCTCGACACACGGGGCTTGTCGAGACCGTAGCACGGTTCGAATATCGGCGGAACCGGCTGTAGCACGGAAAGTTGGGCGACTTTGGAACCTGGGAATCGGAGTGGAGTCAATTCGCTATGGACAACGCTGTCGCGCTGGTACAGGCGTACCTGAGAATCAACGGGTACTTTACGGTTGCCGAGTACCCGGTGGTCGAGGCCGTAGGGGCAGGAGGGCATCGCAGCGTGACCGATCTGGACATCCTGGCGTTTCGCTTCCCTCTCGCGGGCGGGTATGATTCTCATGCCGGCGACCGCAGAAGAATCGTCGAGGCTGAGGTCATCACGCTGGATCCGGTGCTCGGTCGAGACAGCAAGCTTTCCGATATGCTGGTGGGCGAAGTGAAGGAAGGACGCACCCGCGTGAACGAAGCCATGCGTGATCCCGCAGTGCTACACGCAGCCCTGACACGCTTCGGCTGTTGTGGAGCGAACGAGGCCCCGGAGATCGTCGGGAGGCTGATACGATCGGGTAATGCCACCACCACCGCTGGTCATCAGATACGAATGGTTGCGTTCGGTTCGACTGTCTCCGAAGTGCCCCACGGTTACACCGCGATCTCACTCGGCCACATCGTCCAGTTTCTTCGTGATTACCTGCGCCACAACTGGGGAATCGTACGTCATGTGCAGATGAAGGAACCGACCTTGGGGATGTTGCTGCTGCTCGAAAAGGCCATTCGTAGTATCGAGACGGCTGAGTAGCGAGTGGGCATGAAGCCACCCGAGGAACCGGCGAGCGCTTACCGGCGGGTGAATTCCCTGTTACGGCGGTGCTGCCAGGGACATTGTACACCCCACTCCGGTCATGCTTGTGACCGCCCCCCGCCGTTCGAGTTGGGGCTGCTAACAAGTCCTGGCGAGCTTGAGCCGAAGGGGCCGCTCCATCCGGGAGTCGAAGCTCGCCTACGTGTGCTGAGCGGACAGCCGATCACCCGCGCCAACACGGTCCAACTACTCTTGGACGGCACGCAATCGTACACGGCCATGCTCGATCTTGTCGACCGGGCTCGTGACGAAATTCTCTTCGAGAACTTCATCTTCCGGGCGGATGCGATAGGACTCGGTTTCGCGGAAGAACTTCACCGTCGGGCGGAAGACGGAGTCGAAGTCCGGTTGCTACACGACCCACTCGGTTCAAGGTTGAGCACCCTGTCCCTCGCCCGTCGCTTTCGAGGCACTCCGGCGCAGGTGCGGCCCTTCAATCCACCGCGACCGACCCTGGCATCTCTTCGCCTTGGCAGGGATCACCGAAAGCTCGTCGTCCAGGATCGAGCCCGCATGGTCGTTGGCGGGCTGTGTATCGCCGACCTGTGGGTGGGCAATTGCGTTTCGCGCTGCACATGGCGCGATTCGGCCATCCTCGTGGAAGGAGAATCCGTCGCTCAGGCGGCGGGTGAGTTCGAGAGCATGTGGTGGACAGGCGCGCCGCGTGCGTCCCGCACTCGTCCCCTGGAAAGAAGCCGAGCCGCCAACGGGACAACGATCGACCCGCAGGGGGAGGTACCGGTCCGCGTGCTTGCCGATGGGCCCAATCGCCGCTGCCTGGAGGAGATTCTCGTGGAGGTCATCCTTGCAGCGCGCGAGGAGATTCTGATCACGAATCCCTACTTCGTTCCGACACTGCGTGTGGTCGGAGCCCTGGCTACCGCCGCGCGCCGAGGCGTGAACGTGGAGCTTCTCCTTCCTCACTCCGGCGACCATCCCATCGTGGATCTTGCGGCCGAACATCTCCTGATGGAACTGTTGCGCGACGGTGTGACAGTGCGCTACTGGACAGGCCCTATGATCCACGCGAAAACCCTGGTGGTGGATGGCCGCTGGTCACTCATTGGTTCAAGCAACTTGGACATGTTCAGTCTCCGGCGTAACGCTGAATTGAACGTCGAGGTGCATGGAGCCGCGCTCGGCGAACAGATGGTGGAAGTTTTCCGGCGCGATTGTGAACGGAGCGTACCGTTCACCTATGCGGAGTGGAGAAGCCGTCCACGACGACGACGATGGGTCACATGGATGGCGGCTCTGGGCCGATCCTGGATGTAGGGGGTTGGACATCGCCGACCGTCGGGAGGTGCCACCCAGCCTTTCTCGCGAAGCAGAGTCACCTTCGGGCGGCCCTTTTCGTTGAAGGTAGCCGGCTGCGGGAGGTAAGCCGGGATGGGCTGCTCGCCATCGGATCGAAGGTTTCCGATCTCCATCCTGGTGCCGGTGTCCACGTCCCACTCATCCACTCCAAGAGGATTGGGGAGCATATGTGAGCAACCGCAGGGCGTTCGCGATGACCACCAGGGTGCTTCCCTCGTGGAAGAGCACGGCAATCCCGATCCCGAACATCCCCGTGGTGGTGGCGACGATGAGGAGCGCGATCACGCCCAGCGCGACGTAGAGGTTCTGGCGGATGATCCTTCTCGCCTGGCGGGAGAGCCCGATGGCGAAGGGAAGCTTGCTCAGATCATCCGCCATGAGCGCCACGTCCGCCGTTTCCAGCGCGACGGCGGTGCCCGCGCCACCCATGGCGATCCCCACGGTGGCATGGGCCAAGGCGGGAGCATCGTTGACTCCGTCCCCCACCATGGCCACCTGCCCGTGCTGATCGAGGAGTGATCGCACGGCGGTCACCTTGTCCTCCGGAAGCAGGTCGGCCCGGACCTCGTCGATCCCCACTTCCTTCCCGATGGCGGTCCCAACGCCCTGGTTGTCCCCGGTCAGCATCACGAGAGGGCCGATCCCCAGGGCTCGGAGCTGGTCCAGCACGTCCCGGACTCCGTCCCGGGGCCGGTCCGCGACCCCGATGACCCCCAGCCAGCGCTCACCATGACGGACCGCCATCGTGCTCCGGCCCCGTGCCTGTAGCGCCCCTACGGCCTCGCGGATTTCTCCGGGAATGGAAATACCCGCCTCCTCCCATAGCCGGAGGTTCCCTACTTCCACCGTGGCGCCGGCGACGTTCGAGCGGATCCCCCGGGCCGTGAGGCTTTCCAGCTCACCCGCATCCGGCAGCGTCAGCCCCGCCTCTTCCGCCCGCCGCACGACGGCCTGGGCGAGGGGATGCTGGCTTCGCCGCTCCACGGCCGCCGCCAAGCTCAGGAGTTCTGCCTCGTCCACGTCGGTGGCGGGCTCGAGCTCCGTGACCTCCGGTTCGCCGATGGTGAGCGTACCGGTCTTGTCCAGGGCCAGCGCCCGCAGGCCGCCCAGGTTTTCGAGGTGCGCGCCGCCCTTGATGAGCACACCGCGCCGCGCCGCCTGGGCGATCCCGGCCAGCACCGCCGACGGCGTGCCCAATGCCAGTGCGCAGGGAGAGGCCGCCACGAGCAGGGCCATCCCCCGATAGAAACTGGTGCTCCAGTCCCATATCCCGAGCAGGGGCGGGATCGTGATGAGGAGCACATCCGCCACCAGGACGGCCGGGACGAACACCCGCTCGAAACGTTCGGTGAATCGCTGGGTCGGCGCCTTCTGGGTCTGAGCCTCCTCCACGAGCTGGACCACCCGGTCGAGGGTACGGTCTCCCACCGCTCGGGTGGCCACGATCTCCAGGGCGCCGTCTCCGTTTACCGTGCCGGCGAAGACCTCGTCTCCTCCGGTCTTCTCCACGGGAACGGACTCTCCGGTGATCGGGGCCTGGTTCACCGCCGAGCGACCCTGGCGCACCTCGCCATCCACGGGAATCCGCTCCGCAGGACGGACCACCACCGTCTCCCCCGGAGCGACCTCCTCCACCGGCACCTCCACCTCCTTCCCGTTCCGCACGACCCGGGCGCGCGGCGGGGCGAGATCGGCCAGCGCCCGGATCGCGTTCCGGGCTCTCCCCAGGGCGTAATGCTCCAGCGCGTGGGCCAGGGAGAAGAGGAAGAGAAGGAAGGCGCCCTCGGCCCATTCCCCCAACGCGGCGGCGCCAAGAGCGGCCAGGAGCATCAGGAGCTCGATGTCGAAGGTGACCCGTCCCTTCCGGAGATCGGTGATCCAGTGCCGCACCAGGTCGAAACCGCCGAACCCGTAAGCCGCGACGTAGAGCGCCACCGCCGCGAGGGGTTCGAACCCCAGCCACCGCTCTCCCACCCAGGCGATCAGGAGCAGGGTGCCGGCGGCCAGGCTCCACGCCAGCTCCCTGTTCCGGGCATACCACTCCGCCTTCTCGGGAACGGGGTCCCGTGGAGGGCCCTCCGCCGCCTCGGTGGGAGGCGCGCTGGGATAGCCCATCCCGGCGAACTCGGAGCGGATCCGGTCGATGGAGACGAGCTCCCGGTCGAACTCGACCCGCGCGCGCTGGGCGGCGATGTTCACCGAGGCGCTCAGGACCCCGTCGATCCCTTCGAGACTCTCTTCGATCCGTCGCGCCGCGTCCTCCCCACGGATGACCCGGATGGGGAGCACGGCGTGGCCGAAGCGCTCGGTCACCGTCGCGCCCGCCGCATCGGCGATCCGCCGGACCTCGCTGAGTGGAATCAGCGCGGGGTCGTAGTGGAGGCAGAGAACAGCACCCTCGGGATCCTCCGGATTCAGCACGTGGGTGCGGACGATCCCCTGCGTTCCCTCCAGAATCGTCTCCAGCCGTGCGACACACGCATCCCGCGCGTCGGGTACGTCCGGGAGGAGGAGGGGCAGGTCCAGGCGAAGGTGATCGGTCATCTGACGACCTCCTGTGTCGGTGTCTCCGCGTTCCGCTCGAAGGAAAGGTAGAGGAGCGGAAGTACGAGGAGCGTGAGAAGCGTCGCGGTGACGAGCCCTCCGATCACGACGGTGGCGAGCGGGCGCTGGACCTCGGCTCCCGCGCCCTGCGAGAGCGCCATGGGGAGGAATCCCAGGCTCGCCACGAGCGCCGTCATCAGGACCGGTCGCAGCCGGGTCATCCCGCCCTCGCGGACGGCTTCCTCCATGCTACGCCCTTCCCGCCGGAGCTGGTTGATGTAGGTGACCAGAACCAGGCCGTTCAGCACCGCCACGCCGAAGAGGGCGATGAAGCCGACACCCGCCGAGATGCTGAAGGGCATCCCCCGGAGCAGCAGCGCGAACACGCCCCCTACCGTGGCCAACGGGATCCCGGTGAAGACCAGGACCGACTGTCGCAGGGAGCCGAAGGTGGCGTAGAGGAGCAGAAAGATGAGCAGGAGCGAGAGCGGCACCACCAGCATCAGGCGCCGAGTCCCTCGTTCCAGGTTCTCGAACTGCCCACCGAAGCCGACCTGGTAGCCAGCGGGAAGTACAATGGTGCCGTCGGCGAACAGATCCTCCACCTCCCCGACGAAAGAGCCCATATCCCGGCCGCGGACGTTCCCTTCCACGATCACCAGACGGCTTCCGGCCTCATGGCTGATGTCCGAGGGCCCCTGCACCACCTCGATGCGGGCCAACTGTCCGAGCGGAACCCGCTCTCCTCCCGGCGCGCTCACCCGCAGGCCGGCCACGGCCTGCGGACTCCGGCGTGCGGACTCGGGGAAGCGGACCACCAGGGGGAACCGGCGCTGCCCCTCCAGCACGGTCGTAGTCTCCACGCCGCCCACCGCTTCCACGGTGCGCATCACATCGCCGGCGTTGATGCCGTAGCGAGCGAGTTGGTCGGGCAGAACCGTGATTTCGAGCTGAGGAAGTCCCGAGAGCTGCTGGGCGCGAAAGCCCGTGGCGCCTTCGAGCCCCGACACCACCGCCACCGTCCGGTTCGCCGTGGCGGCCAGAAGGTCCAGGTCTTCTCCGTAAATCTTGATGGCGAGATCGCTGCGGACCCCGGCGATGAGTTCGTTGACTCGGAGTTCGATGGGCTGGCTGAAGCTGGCCACGAGTCCGGGGATCTTCTCCAGTTCCTCCGTCATCAGGACTTCCAGTTCCGCCTTGTTCCGAGCCCGGGCCCACTCCCTCCGGGGATGGAGCATCACGAAGACATCGCTGATGTTCACCCCCATGGGGTCGGTGGCGATCTCGGGACGCCCGGTCTTGGAGACGATGTCGCGGATCTCGTCAGGGAAGGCCGCCCGGAGGTGCGCCTCCATCATCGTGGACTGCCGGACCGACTCCTCCAGGGAAATGCTGGGAAGGCGGAGCACTTGAATGGCCAGGTCTCCTTCGTCCAGGCGCGGGATGAACTCCGATCCCAGGAAGGGAATCGCGATGATGGCGGCCGTCACCAGCCCGGCCGCTCCCGCCAGCACGATCTTTCCGCGGCTCAGCGTCCATTCGAGCACGGGCCGGTAGGCCCGCTTGGCCTGCCGCATCAGCCAGACTTCCTTCTCCTGGACTTTCCCCCGGAGGAAGTAGGAGACCAGCACCGGGGTGAGGAGGAAGGTCAGGATCAGCGATCCGGCCAGAGCCATGACCACCGTCATGGCCATGGGGCGGAAGAGTTTCCCCTCCACTCCCTCCAGGGTGAGGATGGGAAGGTAGACGACGATGATGATTCCCACGCCGAAGAGGATGGGGCGGGCGACTTCGGCGCAGGAGTCCAGCACCGTCTGTAGAAAACCTTTCTTCTTCTCGTCACGCTCAGCCAGATGGCGCATGGAGTTCTCCACCATCACCACCGAGCCGTCCACCACCAGGCCGAAGTCGATGGCACCCAGGCTCATCAAGCTTCCGGCGATCCCCAGCCGGAGCATTCCGCTGAAGGCGAACATCATGGACAGCGGGATCGCCAGCGCCACGATGAGTGCCACCCGGAGGTTGCCCAGTAGAAGGAAGAGGACCGCCACCACCAGGAGAGCCCCTTCCAGGAGGTTCGTCCGGACGGTGGCGATGGTCCGGTCCACCAGTTCGGTACGGTCGTAGAAAGCCCGCAGCCGAACCCCGTCGGGAAGGGTTCGGGCCACCGCGTCGAAGCGTTCCCTCACCGCTTCCACCAGAGTGCGGGAGTTCTCGCCCATGCGCATCATGACGATCCCGATGACAGTCTCCCCCTCCCCGTTCGCCGTCACCGCGCCCTGTCGGATGGTATGCCCGATCTGGATCTCGGCCAGGTCACCCACGCGGACCGGCGTTCCTTCGCGGCTCGTCACCACGATCCCCCGGATCTGTTCCAGGTCCTGCACCTGGCCCACTCCCCGGACGATGAGCTGCTCTGCTCCCTGGGTGATGTAGCCGCCGCCGGCGTTCACGTTGTTGGCCGCCACGGCGTCCAGAACCTGTTCCAGCGTGAGGCCGAACTGGACCAGCGCCTCGGGACGGATCAGGATCTCGTACTGCTTCGCGAATCCCCCGAAGGAGTTCACTTCCGCCACCCCCGGGACCCCCCGGAGCTGCGGGGCCACCACCCAGTCCTGAAGGGTACGAAGCTCCGTAGCGTCGAACCCCGATCCGGGATCCGCCTCGATCGTGTACTGGAAGATCTCCCCCAGTCCGGTGGAGATCGGTCCCATCTCCGGCGTTCCGAACCCTTCGGGGATCTGCTCCCGTGCTTCCTGGAGCCGCTCCTGGACCTGCTGGCGGGCGAAGTAGATGTCGGTCCCTTCCTCGAAGACCACCGTCACCTGCGAGAGCCCGAACTTGGAGAGGGAGCGCACCTCCTCCAGCCTCGGGAGCCCGAACATGGCCAGCTCTACCGGAAGGGTGATCTGCTGCTCCACCTCCAGCGGAGAGAGGGAAGGAGCATTGGTATTGATCTGCACCTGGACGTTGGTCACGTCCGGAATCGCGTCGATGGGGAGGCTGATCATCGACCGGACCCCGACCCCCACCAGGAGAGCCGTGAGGGCCAGGACGAGGAGCCGGTTCCTGAGCGCGAAGGCGATGACGTTCCTCATCCGTGCCTCCTCAATGCCCGTGACCGGCTTCGCCGATCTCGGCTCTGGCCAGCTCGGACCGGAGGGCGAAGGCTCCGGGGCCGACCACCCGGTTACCCGCTTCCAGGCCGGACAGGACGATGATCCGCCCACCGTCGGCCGGCTCCCCCACCTCGATGGTCTGGACCCGGAACTCCCCGATTTGGTCTCCGGGGACGAAGACCGCGGTCCGCCCTTCTACCTGCTGCACGGCCTCCGCGGGAATCACCATGACGGGAACACCGGCCCGGTCCACATGGATATTGGCGGTGGCGAACATCCCCGGTCTGAGCGCACGATCAAGGTTCGGCAACTCCACCCGGAGCCGGACCGTCCGACTGGCCAGATCCAGGATGTCTCCCACGTAGGCGATCTCCCCGGGGAAGACCCGCCCAGGGTATGCGGCGGTGGTAATCTCCACCGTCTGGCCCGGCCGGACCCTGGAGAGGTCCCGTTCGTAGATGTCCAACTCGATCCACAGGCGGTCGAGGTCGGCCACGGTGAAGAGCTGATCCGTGGAGCCTGCCACTTCACCCAGGGTGGCGTGCCGGGCCACGACGACGCCCTGAAAGGGCGCGGCCAGGGCGTACTGTCCGCCGTGACCCTCTCCGGCGCCCAGCACCCGCAGCCGCTGGCGGGCTCCGTTCAATGCCGCCTCGGCCCGGCGAAGATCAGCCTCGGCGTCCAGGAGCTCCTTCCGGCTGGAGATCCCCTGCTCCTCCAGGCGGTGCTCCCGCTCGAAGTTCTCTCGGGCGATCCCCACCAGGGCCGCAGCCTCCTCCTCGGCCGCCCGGAGATGGCCCACCTCGGGGCTCTCCAGAATGGCCAGGGGCTGACCCGTGGTGACCGTCGTTCCCAGATCCACCAGGACCCGGGCGATCCGGCCCTCGATGGAGGGCCCCACGTGGCTCACCCGATCGGCGGTGTAGGTGATGGTTCCGGTGACCGGGAGGCTCGTGGTCTGAACGGTCTCCACGGATACGAGCGTGATGCCGGCGATGGCGATGGCCGTGGAATCCAACTGGACGACATCATGGTCGTCGGCCTGATCTTCCTCCTCCACAATGTCCCCGGATCGTGCTCCCCCGCAGGCGGCGAGGGTGAGCAGGACGACCAACAGCATGCCGCGTTGAATCCACGGTTGCGTCTGCGTTCCGTTCCTATCGTTCATCTCGGATCTCCCATCGAGTCCGGAGTCGTATCTGCTCCGAGTGTGGCAGTGGCTGATTGCAGGTCCACCAGCGCGCGACGCGCGGCGAGCCACGCGTCCCAGTAGCTGAGTTCCGCATCGAGGAGTTGGTTGCGAAGCAGGAGGAGGGTGGGGAGCGCGATCCTGCCTTCCTGAAAGGCGACAGCGAGAAGCCTCTGGTTCTCGCGTGCGGGGAGGAGCGCCTCCTCTTCGAGCACCCGGATTTCTTCGCCCGCGGACTGGTAGGCGTCGAGCGCGGCCATGACCTCCGCCCGGATGGCCAGTTCGGTCGCCTCACGGTGGTATCGGGCCTGCTCGGAGCGAGCCCGGTTCTCGGCGACGATTCCCTGATTCCGCTGGAAGAGAGGGATCGGCAGGCTCACGCCGACTCCGACGCGGGGCGATCCGAGGCCGGTGCGGGGATCCGGGGTCCCTCCAACGGCCGGGAGTGGTTCTTCGCGCTCGATGAAGACACCGACTCGCGGGCTTGGTATCGCTTCGCGGCGAGCGAGTGTTGCGCGCGCATCGGCCTCCTCCATGGCCCGGCTCCACGCGGCGAGATCCGGCCGTCGGCTCAGCGCAAGCGAGAGAAGAACGTCCGGGTTCAGGTCGGCGGGTTCCGCGAGGTCCCCGGCGCCGGCCACCAGCCGGATCTCCTGACCGGGCGGGATGCCGATCAACCGTTTCAGCTCCAGCCGGGCGGCCAGGGCTTCCCGTTCCGCGGCGAGCCTCCGGGCTCGGGCCCGGCCCGCTTCGATCTCCGCGAGATTGGCGTCCATGACACTGATCTCGCCCTCGCGGGCCTGGATCCGGGTCACCTCCACCAGCCGTCGATTGAGGCTGTCAAGCTCGACTACCACGGCGAGCCGCTCCTGCGCGGCAAGCGCTTCGAAGAACGCGTGGCTGGCATCCGCCAGCGTCCGGCGGATCGCGTCGTCCACGATGGCCTCGGATCGCAACAGGCCGAAGCCGGCCGCTCGAATCCGCTGGCGCCTCTGCCCGGCCACCTCCAGCTCCTGACTCAGAGAGATCTCGAACTCGCCGATCGCACCGTTCGACCAACCGCCCGGTGCCCGTAGATCCAACTCGGGGTTTGGGGCGAGGACACGCGCTTGGGTGAGCTGGCCGCGCGCGATCTCGGTCTCCCGGCGCTCGGCGAGAAGCTCCGGGCTCCGGGAGAGCACCTGACGCTGTGCCTCCGATAGGGTAATGCTCAGTGTATCCGCGGACGCCTCATCGAGACGGCCGGGAGGGATGGCCTGTGCCGAGACTGCACCCGCTTCGTCGTGGAGAGCGGGCAGGACCAGCAGACAGGCCACGAGCAACAGGGGTCGTTGCATGCGTGCCTCTTCCGTTTGTGCCCAGGCGCGATGGGCACACGGACGGGTGCCGATCCGGCACCGCCCGGGCACACGTGGCCTGGGGACGTCAACTGTTCGGGATTACGGAGTGCGGTGACGGGAAAGGCCCGCTACCGCCGGAAGAGGCTATGCCCGGGGAGGGCGGAGGGAAGGCTCGATGACGCGATCCAACAGGAAAGAAGGTTCGAGAAACGAAACGAAGGCATCCAGCGGGCCGGCGACCAAAAGGACCTCCGCTCCGTTCAACTGCTCCCCGTGCTGATGGGTGCAGTGGTCGCTGGACGTGCCGTGCTGGTGATCCGGGCCGTGCGGCGATCCGTGCTCGTGACTGCCTTCACCGTCCCGGCCGTGATCATGAGCGGTGGCTTCGACCAGGCTTTCATGATGCACCACGCCGTCACGCAACTCGCCGATCACCGCCTCCGCTGAGGAGAGGGTGACGGCAAGCAACATGAACGCGGCGATCAGGCGTCGGTACATCGCTCCAATGCGCAAGAGGGTCCTGAGCTGCCCAATACCCTGAAACGTACCTCCGGTTCGGCTGAACCGGAAGCGGCTCCTCCTCGTGCCGATCCCACTTGGCGCTGTACAAACCTGGGATTCCTCATCACTCCAGAAGTGATCGGTCCGGTCTCGTGACGAGTGAGAAGAGGGTTCAGCGCGCGGGAAACCGCGTAGGACCCCGCTCCCCCTTCTCAGGAGACGATCATGCGCATCGCGCAGACGACCCCCACCCAGCTCCTTGCGATTCGGCCGGTCAACGGGCCCCGGATCTCTATCACCCAGCACGACATCTCCATGGATGTGGACCGCATCGTCGAGCACTTCGTCCGCTGCGGGGTGCTGCGGCCGGGAAGCCAGGTGACGATCCACGTGCGGAAGATCTTCGCCGCTCCATCCGACGCGCTCCGTGTCACCCACATCGCCCGACGCATGGGCCTGAGCAGGCGGACGCTTGGACGCCGCTTTCGGGCGGAGGGTGTCCCACCTCCGGTCGCCTGGATCGGATTGGCCCGGGCCGCACATGCCCACCGGCGCATCCTTCGCGGGGGGCTGCTGCAAGAGGCTTCCGATGCCGCCGGCTATCCCGACCAGTTCACCATGTCGAACGCCATCTACCGGATCATCGGTTTGCGTCCGAGCCGCCTGCGGGAGGTAAGCCCGGAGGGGATGCTCGATGTCTGGATCGCCCGGCAGCGGGAGAGAGGCGCCCTCACCGGACCGTCGCCACCTCGTCATACCTGCCCGCTCTGCGGACAAGCTTTGACTAGTTGAGGCATGGTGTCGGGATAGCCGCCGCGGGCGGCCCGCGCATTCAGTCACCGGGACCGGACGGGAGAAGAGGAATGGGGTGACTTCGATCCGAAGGGGATCGAGGACTCACTCCAGACCGAAGGAGGTCCCCATGGCGCACGAACTCGACCGGAGGGAGAACGGGAGAGCAGCGATGTTCTCCGTCCGGCTGACGCCCTGGCATCGCGAGGGCACCCTGCTCACCGAGGCACCGTCGCTCGACGAGGCGTTGCAGGTGGCAGGACTCGACTTCGAGGTGGAGGTCCGCCCGCTCTACACGCGGGTCCACCAGTATCCCGGCGTCCCCCACATCTACGGGTACCAGCAAGCGGGAAGCGCGTGCGCGACCGTGCGGACGGACCGCGAGACCGTGTTGGGCATCGTATCCGAGCGTTACCAGCCGCTACGGAACCGCGACGCCTTCGGCGTGCTGGAGCCCCTGCTCGACGCGGGGCTCGCGTCGCTGGAGACCGGGGGCTCGCTCCGGGGTGGCCGCGACGTGTGGATGATGGTCCGCTTCAACGTGGACTCGCCCCTTGTGCGCGAGGTGTTCGCCGACGAGTTGATCCCCTTCGGGCTCGTCTCCAACAACCACGCCGGGCAGCGGAAGGTGATCGTGCAGGAAACGCCGATCCGGGTGGTGTGCGCGAACACCCTCGGGATCGCGCTGAACAGGAGGGATCGGGCGCTTGGTGTTCGCCACACCGGATCGGTGGAAGCCCGGACGGTGGAGGCGGCGAAGCAGCTCTGGAGCGGCCTGATCGAGCGGTACGAGGCGGCCGCCCGCCAGTACGAGCTGCTCAAGGCCCGGCATCTGGACACCGTGCTCTTCCGGAAACTCGTGCTCGACACCGTGGCCCGGATCCCCGCGCGGTTGGACCGTGCCGGTCTCACCCCCCGTCAGGAGACGGCCCGCACTCGGATCCTCTCACGGCGGAACCGGATCGAGCACCTCTGGGAGCACGGCGCGGGTCACCGAGGCGACCACAGCATGTACGAGGCGTACAACGCCGCCGTGGAGTCTCTCGACCACGACACCTCGCTCTGGCGGGTGCGGGGACCGCGCACGCAGGCGCTCTACGATGGGCGGCTGGCTCAGACGAAGAACCGCGTGCTGACCGCGCTGATCGGAGCGGCGAGTTCCAACTGAAAGGCCTCTCCCGACCGGCCCGTGGCCAGCGTCCGGCATTCGGATCTCCGGAGGCGTCGCGGGCCGGTCAGCGGGGAGGGAGAGATGAGAAGAGGGAAAGGGTGATCCGAGACAAGGGTCGTTTCCGTCTCGGTGCTCCGGGAAGTCCCCGGGGCGGGCAGCACGAACCATCACCCAGGAGGACACCATGTCCCGCAACCTCAACAAGGTCATGCTCCTCGGAAACGCCGGCCGCGATCCGGATCTGCACGAGACGGCTTCCGGCAAGAAGGTCGCCCACCTCTCGCTCGCCACGAGCCGCCGGATCGGACGCGGCGAGGAGGCCGAGCAGAAGACCGAATGGCACCGGCTCACGTTCTGGGACGGGCTCGCCGACATCGCGGCGGACTACATCCGCAAGGGCGACCGCCTCTACGTGGAGGGGCGGCTGGAGTACGACTCGTTCGAGAAGAACGGCGTCACGATCCCTACCGTGGAGATCGTCGTCAGCGAACTCATCATGCTGGGAGGCTCACCGCCGCCGGCACTCGCGGGAGCGGGCGCGCGGACGGGGACCAGCTTCCCGGGAGGCGAGGAGGACGACGACCTCCCGTTCTGACCCCCGATAATCGCGCTTGTCATCTTTAAAGTCGCGATTGTTAAGTCGTAGAATAGAGAAACCGCCTCCGGGGGTCTCCGGGGGCGGTCTCTTTTCAACCGCCTTCGTGGGCGGTATATTCCGATGACGAATCCGGTCACGTTATCAGGAGAATGCTAATGGCCCAGCATCTGAAGGTGTTGAAATCACTGGAGGGGTAAGCGGGCCAGGAAAAACGACGCGCCTGATAAACGGCCGGAGTACGCAGTGATCACTGCGGATGTGGGCACGGGCGAAGAGGTGCCCCTCCTGGTCGAGGCCGCGACCTGGCTGCCCATCGATCTCCCGCTCCGTTGGGTCGTCTTTCAGCGGCGATATGAGGTCGCTGCCTCGACGATCCGGAATGACCTCGCCGCACTCCGCTATCTCTACCGCTGGGCCGATCGGCTCGATGCGTTCCCGCACGGCCTGGAGGGACGACTCGCCTCCGGGGGCTCCCTCACCTACGACGAGTTAACAAGCCTGGCCGCGGCGCTCCGTTCGGCCATCGCCGTTCGCAAGGAGGGATTGGCGGAAGGAGCGTCTGTTGGCCGTATCGCTCATTCGGTCCGTCTCTTTCTACAATGGACCATCGTGCCCGCGAGCCGCGGTGAGCCCGGGGCTCCGCCATCTGATCAGGCGCAGATCGAGCGCCAGATCGACAGGATCCTCAAGCCGCTCTCCAAGGGTGCAGGTGCGGGCCGGCGGCAGGAGACGCCCGCCGACGAGATCGAGCGGATAGAACGCGTGATTGCACCTGCAATCACCGCGAGCGGCCGCATCGTATCTCCGCTTCGCTGGCACAAGGACAATCCCTTCAAGAGAACCACACGTCTCCGGAACTGGCTCATGTGGTGTCTCGCCGTCGACGAGGGACTCCGCCTCGGCGAGATCCTGGCCCTGTACGTTTCAGACTTCCCGGACGTGGCGGGAACCCCCACGGTCCGTGTCGTTGGGCGCGCGGATAATCCGCTTGATAAGCGAAAGTCGAAGCCGCAGGCGAAAACGCTGGACCGCGTCCTTCCCGCGAGTCCTCGGGTACAGGCGGCGCTCCGCGCCTACTTGACGAGCCGCCCCCCGGTCGGCCGACGCCCCGGGGGGACCCCGTTCCTCATCACCACCGCACGCGGGAACCCGCTGGGCGAGAGCGCGGCGGGTAGTATCGTAGAGGTCCTGCGCGGTGCCGGTCTCGCGTCCGGGCTGTGCACCTTCCATGGGCTCCGACACGCATGGGCCGAAGATCTCGCGGAGGCACTCTTCGCAAAAAACCGGAATGAGCGCGAAACCGTGATCGCTAAGCTCCGGGCACTCGGCGGATGGGCGCTCACTTCCAGGATGCCCGCCCACTATGCGGATGGCGCGATCGCCCGTGACGCCATGAGGGACATGCGGGAGAGACAGTCTCGGCTCTTCAACTTCGTGGAGGTGGCCGGATGAGGATGGATGCGAGCCATGCGGGACTCCCGCTCCCGTTCCGGGGAGATGAGCCCGTAGCCCTGCCGGCGGCGGCTCGGACCAAGTGCGGCCAGGTCTTCGACCCTCGAGCAGACCTCTGGGTGGTGCGCAAACACGCCGATGGAGGAAACACGCTTCACTTCGATTGGACGAAGCTGGCGGGCTTCTCGCGAGAGGCGGTGGGCCTGGCGAAGCGGATTCTCGCAGACCGGGCGCCCTCCTACGCGGGCACCACGACGTGGAACGACTTCTACATGCTGATGCGCTTCGCGGCGTGGCTCCCAGGTTACGCCGCACGTGCAGGCACGCGGGAGCTCCTGCCGTTCCGGTGGCGTGCCCTGGACACGCCTGGCTTCGCCGCCTTCCTCGACCACGGCCTTAGCACCGCGCAGAAGGGGAACGACTTCGCGCGTTTGCGGGATCTCTACCGCTGGGGGGTCGACGCTCTCCGTCACCCCAGCTTCGCTCCCGATGTCCTGGTGGCGATCGAAGGGACGAGAGCTCCGGGGAACTCCAAGGGGCAGGCGGTGCGGGCTGGCGACGCCACGAAAGGAGAACTCGACGCCCGCGAACTCGAACTCATCCTCGACGCTCTGCGCGAGGGGAGAGGGCGGGCCACCGATCGGGCGACTGTCGCCCTGTGCCTCGCGCTCGGCCGGAACAGCAATCAGTACGTGCGCTGTGTGAACGGCGACTTGGTCCGCTACCCCTATCCCTCTATCGGTCCGCTCGCCCAGAACGGGAAGCGCCACCTCTACGAACTTCGCATCCCGCGCCAGAAGAAGCGCGGATCGCGCGTCGAGTACCGATCCTGGCCGCTCGACGAGCGCGTGGGACTCATGCTCGACGCGGTCCAGCGGGGTGGCGGCAAGGACCCTCTCCTTTGGTGGGTGCACGAGGAGAGTAAGGGCCAGCCCGATCTGGCGCTGAATACGATCCTGAAGCGGTGGGCGCGAGATGCTCGGATCATCTCGCCGCGGACCCGTCGCCCGATCGTGCTCAACCCGCGGCGCTTCCGCGTCACCCTGCTGACGAACGCGGCCGACGAAGGCGCATCCCCGATGAAGCTGGCCGAACTGGCGGATCACACGGATCAGCAGAACGTCAAGGTCTACGTCGACAACTCGCCGGGCTACCTCGTGCGTCTCTCCGATCGCGTGGATCAGATCTATGATCCGCTCGTGAAGCGATTCGCGGGGAAGGTGGCCTCGCGCGCTGATGCCAAGCCTGGGGTGACGGGGCGCGTGATCCCGGGCGCGACCCCGACCCTTCCGGTCCTGGACACCGGAGGGATTGGCGTGTGCGGCGCCGGCGGGCCGTGCCACCGGAACCCTGTCGTGTCATGCTATAGGTGCAACAAGTTCGTCGCCTGGAAGGAGGGGCGGCACGAGGATGTGGTCGTGGCGCTGGAGCGGGCCATGGAGCAGATGAGCCCCCGTATCGCACTCCTGCTTGCCCCGAGTCTGGCGGCGGCACGTGAGGTCGTAGCTGCGATTCAGGAGGAAACTACCCTGGAGGCCGAGTGAGCATGCGGAACCTGGACCCGGTCGCGTCGGCCGCGGACGCCTACGTGGAGCGCGGCCGTGCCGCCCTGCGGAACAAGCTCCCTGGCGCCGACTTCGATGCCGCAGCGTGGGACGCGAAGCCCCTCTGGCGAGACGTGTCCGACAAGGTCGCCTGGCTGTACTTCACCCTCGAAGGGTCGACGGTAACCCCACTTCCGCACGGATTCGCCCGCGTCATCAAGGCATACGTTGCGCTTCAGAGCGAGTCGCTCAGCCGGCGGAAGCAGAAGGCCGACGCCGCCCGGTGGCTGTGGGCGGCCGTCTCCGAGCGGCTCGGTCAGGATGCCGGCGCCCGATTCGTGTGGGCGGACCTCCAGTCGATCGACGTGCGCCGCGCCACGCAGATCATGGAAGAGCGCGGTCTGGGGTCGAAAGGGCGGTACAACGTCGACACCGCTTTGCGCACCATCCTCCGGGAACTCGCGGGTACCGGCGTGTGCCCGTCCCTGCCGCTCGGGCCGCGCTTGCCTCGTGGCCGCGATGGCAATCTGGTCCGCGTGGACGAGGAGGTCGATCTCGTCCCGCCCACGCTACTGGCGGCGCTCGGCGACATCTTCGCGAAGTACGCCACCTCTTGGGAAGATCGCCTGATGTCGGCCGTCATCGCGCTGGCCCTCGCCACGGGACTGCGCTTCAACGAACTGAGCACGATTCCGCTCGATCCGATCGAGGAGGTGGAGCGGGATCTCCGCGGTCCGGACGGCAAGATCAAGCGCCACAAGCTCTGGCGGGTGCGGCGCTACAAGTCGAAGTCGTCTCGCACCGGCGGGGGGGGCCGAAAGTCAGAGGAGGCGCAGTGGATGACCGCGACGCAAGCCGAGCTCGCCCGTGAAGCGGTCCGGCGTATCCGGGACCTGACCGCGGCGTCGCGCAGGGTCGTAGCCGCCCTGGTGCGCGCTGGGAGGTGGGCGCTGCCGGCACCGTACACTCCTTCCTCCTGGCTGGAGGCGAGCGAGATCGCGAACGTGCTCGGGGTCAGCCGCGATATGGCCACCAAGATTCTGCGGGAGGAAGGCGGCGAGGCAGATCCGGATGCGCCGCGCGCAGGTATGCTCCGCATGAGCGGCGCCTCGCTGGAGGCATACATGAACGCGCGACTGAAGCCGAATGATCTGGTCCTCATGATCGGAGCGAACGGCCGGCCGATCCCGCTCTCCGAGGGTCTCCTTTGTCTCCGCGTCAATGAGACGCATTCGGCAAAGGCCACGCTGTCCCTCCCCCAGAAGCTGACCGCCTCGATGCTTCAGAACTGGCTGGTCGGGTCGACCGACAAGCCGAATGTCTTCCAGCGCATGGCCAAGGCGGGCGTTCGATTCGCCGGCGTCGATCCGGAGAAGAAGGTGCTCAGCTCGCACGACTTCCGCCGCTGGTTCGCCACCTCGGCGCTTCGTGCCGGTGCCACGGAGTTCGACCTGATGCGATGGCAGGGCCGCGAGCACATGGGGGACCTGGGCGCGTACGACTATCGGACGATGGCGGACCGGGTCGAGGCGGTGAAGCGTGACATCAAGAGCGGGAAGCTCCAGGGCGTGCTTGCGACAACGTACGTCCAGCTTGCCGAGACCATCCGGGATCAATGGCTGGACGATGCGGTCACGTCGCTCCACGTGACGCCGATCGGCCTCTGTGCAAAGGACTTCGGCTCGGGGCGCTGTGAGTACCAGGTGAACTGCTTCAACGCCTGCGAGCATCACCTCGTACAGATCACCGATCCGAAGACTCGGCAGCAGGTCGTCCAGCTCAAGTGCCGGAACGAAGAGGTCGTGAGGCTCAACGAGGAGCGTGCCCTCCGTGAGGGCTACGAGCTCGCATCGCAGTGGCGCCAGGAATACGATCAGACGATCACCTACATGGATCACCTGCTCACGGCCAAGCCGGACGAGGCGGGATACGTCCGTGCGCCGGAAGGTGCGCCATCGCGCTATCTCCCGGTGGACCAGGTAGGACCCATGGAACTACACATGGAGGTTTGATGCCACGCCCCCCGTATCCGGTCCAGCGCGCACGCCGCGTCCTCGCCCAGTGGATTGCGATCGCGAAGGAGCGACCGGCCGATGAGGCACCGATCACGGTCGAAGCGGCGCAACGTGTACTGAGGGAGAAGGACCCGAAGCTCGTGGCGAGTCGCCATACCCTCTGGAAACACGGCATCACCCGTTTGCTGGAGCAGGGGGCAGAGGCCCAGAAGGCGGGCGTCGGCGAGACCGCACGAGCCAGCGAACGGCAGGGCTACGTGGAACGCTTTGAGGCCATGAATGCTCGCATCCGGGAGGTAGAGGCCCGGAACCGAGAACTGCTCGGGCAGATCGCGACGATGACCTTCAACGCGCGGCGGCTCAACGTCAATGCGGCGGAACTCCGTGCGCCCATGCCGAAGCCGGACCGATCGAGATCCCGCGCGGGCCGCCGGAACGCATGATAGCGACGAGTGCGGTGGCCGCGAGCAGGCGGAGCGCAACGAGCGTCGCCGGTGTGGTCGTGGAGACCCTCGCCCTCGCGACCATGTCCCAGCCGCTGTCGGTCATCCGCGTGGAGACCGGTTCGAGGCGCGTCGTGCGGTGTGTGGGCCTGGAGATAGGTGAACTCGCGGATGGGATGCATGTCGAGCTCGATGGACACTGGGAGGTGGACGAGCGGTACGGACGGCAGTTTCGGATTCGCCGGGTCCGCTCCACACTCCTCCCGAACGAGGTAGAGGGGATCTCCGCCTATCTCGGCGCCGTGGTCCCGGGAATCGGCCGGCGGCGGGCCGCCACCCTCGTGAAGGTCCTTGGCGTGGAGGCGCTGGGGAAACTGCGTGCGGCTGAGAGTGACGCCCTGGTCCGGCAGATCTTTCCAGGCTCCACCGGTTTGCAGGTGGTCGCCGGCCTCGAATCTTGGCGCCGGGCGGAGCGCGCCGCGGCAGCGTCGGCCCGCCTCACGGAGCATCTCCTGCGCGCGGGCGTGACGCCGCGCCTGGCACGTCGCATCGTGGGGTACTTCCATGAGGCCGAAGCGGCGGAGGTCGCGGCTCTCCGCCATCCATACCGGCTACTCGACGTGCCCGGTCTCGGGTGGACTCGCGCCGACGCTGTGGCCCGTCTGCTTGGGGTGGACCCTGCCGCACCCGAACGACTGCTCGGAGCCGCCCGATGGGCGCTTGCCGAGGCAAGGCGACATGGCCACAGTGGTGCGCCGGCCCGGTGGATCGGACAGCGCATCGGGGTGCATACGGGCGGCGCTGCGCCTCCGGTGGCCGTGCGTGCGGCCCTACACCGGCTCCGGGAGGATGGTCACGCGGTCGAGCGCGGGGGTGTGCTCCTCGACCCATCCACGGCCGTGGAGGAGTGGCGCCTCGCTGTCGTCGCGAGTCGGCTCCTCGCCGAGCCGACGATTCTCACCGAGGAGCACGTGCAGATCGTCCGGGATGCAATCGGCGCCGGGAGGCTCAACGACACTCAGGCGGACGCCGTCTGGGCGGCCGTGCGTCACCGGCTGGCCGTCCTGACCGGCCGGCCGGGAGCGGGGAAGACGACGACGCTTCGGGTCCTGCTGGACGTGTATCGCAAGATCGGTCTCGAGGTGCGGCTGGTAGCGCCGACGGGGAAGGCGGCGTCCCGCGCCCAGGAGGTGACCGGCGTGCCCGCCTGCACCATCCACCGCCTGCTCTCGGAGGGACGGGTGAGCGCGGATGCCGTCGTCATCGACGAAGCGTCGATGTGCGACCTCGAGCTCGCCGCCCGCCTGCTGGGCGCGCTCGATCCGGCGCGAACGCGTGTGCTCGTGGTCGGGGATGCCGATCAGCTTCCGAGCGTGGGGCATGGACAGGTGCTCGCCGACCTGATCGCCTCGGGACGGGTGCCGGTTACTCGCCTCACGCAGGTGTACCGCCAGGGGGAGGGAAGCCGCCTGCTCGCCAACGCGCACGCCCTGCTGGACGGCGCGCCGCTGGACCTCGCGGAGGGCGGCGACTGGCGATGCGTCCTGCTGGATGACGCCGTTCTGCCGGGTGACATGGCACGAACGGTCGGCGCGGAGTGGCGCGCGCTCTCCGCGGCATTCGACCTGGCCACGGAGGTCCAAATCCTCGCACCGATGAAGCGAGGCGTCTGCGGAGTCGATCGCCTGAGTCCGCGGGTCCAGGCAGCCCTCACAGCCGGCTCGCGCGAAGGCCCTGCGGTCGCCGGTGGGAGCCGCGCACGGGTCGGCGACCGGCTCGTGATGACCCGAAACGGCTACGATCTGGAGGTGCCCGTCTTCAACGGCGAGCAGGGGACGGTGACGGATGTCAGCGGGTCCAGCCTGACGATGCAGGTCGATGCGGAGCGATCCGTAACGCTCCGTGGCGCTCAGTGCCTCTTCGTGCGCCTCGCCTGGGCGATGACGGTTCACCGGAGCCAGGGAAGCGAGTATCCGGCCGTCATCCTTGCATACCATCATGTCGCGCACGCGCCGATGATGGACCTGGGCGTCCTGTATACCGCCATGACGCGCGCCCGCCGACGCTTCGTCCTCTTGACGACGCCGTCCGCCCTCGCCATGACGGCGGCCAAACACGCCAGACGGCAACGGTGGACCGGGCTGGCGACGTGCCTCCGAGAACTAATGGGAGCCTGATGGGACGAAACCCTGAGCGCGAGCGCGAAAGGGTCCTCCAGAAGGTGCGCGCGTATCTGGCGCGTGCCACCATGGATCGCTCGCTGGAGCTGACGTATGACGCGATCGCCGCGGCGGCGGGTGTCTCGCGCTCGCACTTCGCGAAGACCCAGGAGCCCGACATCCTGGAACTCGTCTCGGAGATCCAGGCGCTCCGCGCAGAACGCACAGGGGCGAGTGCCGATGCGCCGCCTATGGCTTCGCCCAGCGGGGCGACACGGCCGGGGAGCGCCAAGAACGACGTGGCGGACCTCTCCGATTCCGCGCTCGCGGCCGACATCCGCTACACTGTCCAGGAACTCGCCCGCCACACGCAGGTCTGGCTGGGGCATCACCGGGCGCTGGCCTCGATCGACGACGCCCCGCTCGCGCTCTACGACCTCGACCGAATGCTGGGGAGCCTGTACCGCGACAGGGAGCGCCTGGCCGCGCTCATCTCCGAACGGGATCGACGCGCCCAGGGCCATCCGGCGGAGCCGCAACTTGCCATCGACCTGACGGGGGCAGGCCATCCCGGGACCTGATCACTCCCAGTTCGCCGAGATCGGCAGTTTGATCTCGGCGAACTGGGAGTCCCCCTTGACCCCGTACTATGGTACAGGGTGTATCGTGTGATCGTACCCGTAGGCGGAGGCAGTCTGATATGCAGGGCGAGACCATCGGCGTGGTGGCGCGGCGATCCGGTGTCGGAATCGAGACGATTCGATTCTACGAGCGGGAGGGGCTGATCGAGGCGCCCCCGCGCAGTGCTGCGGGATACCGCCGGTATCCGGAGGAGGCGATTGAGCGGATCCGCTTCATCCAGCGCGCCAAGGATCTGGGCTTCTCACTCGCTGAGGTCCGCGCGCTCCTGGACCTGCGAGTGCGCTCGGACGCCGACTGCCATGACGTGCGGCTCCGCGCAGAGAGAAAGATCGCCGACATCGAGGCCCGGATCCGGGACCTGGGCGCGATGCGTGAGGCGCTCGCGGAACTGACACGGGCCTGCTCAGCGGGTAAGACCACCTCCGAGTGCCCGATCCTTGAATCGCTCAGCCGGGCCTGGAACGGCTCGCAGACGACTACGAAGGGATGACACGCACGAACCTGAAGGACATGGACGCACCAGGAGTGGAGGTGCGTACTCGCACCTCGATCGGCCTGGGTGCGGCGCTGCTCGCCGTGCTGGGCGGGCTCGGGGCCTCGCTCTGCTGTATCGGCCCGATTCTCTTCGTGACCCTCGGAATCGGTGCTGGCCTGGCGAGCACCTTCGAGCCGCTCAGGCCACTCTTCACCGCGATCACCGTCGTCGCACTCGCCATCGGTTTTTATGTGGTCTACGGACGGAGGCCTGCACCCGTGTGCGGTCCGGATGGCGCCTGTGCAACCCCGATGCGGCGGGTCCGTGATCGCGTGGTGCTGTGGATCGCCACGCTGGTGGCGCTGCTCTTCTGGAGCTTCAACTACTGGTCGCTCCTTCTGGTCTGAACCTTTCCGTCGCATGGAGATGCCTCTCATGTGCAAGACTGCCCGACTGCTCGCGCTCGCATCATCCCTTGCCCTGGCGTCCTCGGTCGCCGCCTGCGGTCGTGGTGGCGCCGAGCCGCAGGGGAACGTGGATGCGATGCCGGTCTCGCCGCCCAGTGCGGCCGCGGAGCCCACGACGACCGCTCGACTCACCCGTGTCGAGTTTCACGTGGAGGGGATGACGTGTGGCGGATGCGTGATCGGCACCCGTGCCGCTCTGAAGAAGCTGGACGGCGTGCGGGAGGCCGATGCGAGTTACGAGAACTCCAGCGCCTGGGCACAGTACGATGCAACCCGCGTCACCCCGGAGCAGATGATCGCCGCGATCAAGGAACTCGGCTACACGGCGACGGTGGTGCGGACCTGAGGCCCGCTCGCGACCTCTGCAAGGAAACTACGATGAAGGTGGAACTTCGTATCGAAGGGATGACATGCCTCGCCTGCGCGCGTCATGTGGAATCCGCGCTCCGGGGCGCACCAGGCGTCCAGCAGGCGCACGTGGACTACGCTACTGGGCGCGCAACGGTCCTGGCCAAGGACGCGGTGCAGGAGCGAGACCTCCTGGATGCCGTCGCGGGGGGCGGGTATAGGGCGGTCGCCGAGCCGTCGGCTGCTCCCACGTCGCGCCCCGAGGCCACCATGCCCGTCGGGAGCGATGCGGATGGTGATGCCGATTTCGATCTTCTGGTCATCGGGACCGGTGGGGCCGGAACCGCCGCCGCGATCAGGGCGGCGGAGATCGGCGCCCGGGTGGCGGTCGTCGAGGGTGCTGACGTGGTCGGTGGCACCTGCGTCAACATCGGCTGCATTCCGTCGAAGTATCTGATCGAGGCCGCGCACCACTTCCACACGGCGCGGACAATCTTCCCCGGGATCGCGGCTTGTGATCCTCATCTCGCCTGGGCCGAAGTGATCCGGCGGAAGCGCGAAATCGTCGACCGGCTCCGTCAGGAGAAGTACCTGGACGTGCTCGCCTCGTATCCGGAGATTACGCTCCTGCACGGCCGTGCCCGGCTCACGGCGCCCGGGCGAGTGGATGTGTCCGGTCGTGAGCTACGTGCGGCTCGCGTCGTGGTCGCCACGGGGACGAGGCCGGGCATGCCGCCTGTGCCGGGGCTGAACGAGGCGGGGGCACTCGACAGTACGTCCGTGATGGAACTCGAGTCGCTCCCCGACTCGATGATCGTGATCGGCGGCGGATCCATCGGGCTGGAGCTGGGCCAAGCCTTCGCGCGCTTCGGGGTCAAGGTCGTGGTCCTGGAAGCCGCCGTTCGGATCCTGATCGGAGAGGATCCGGAGATCTCGGACGTGCTGGCCGACTCGCTTCGCGCCGAAGGAATCGAGGTCCATACGGGCGTGCAGGTCACGCGCGTCGAGCGCGACTCCCAGGGCTTCGTCGTCCACATGCGGGACGGGAGTGTCGCGGGACAGCTCCGTGCGGAACAACTCCTTATAGCCACCGGACGCATCCCCAACACCGAGGACCTGGGCCTTGAGGCCGTAGGGGTGGAGATCGATGCCCGAGGCTTCATCCGCGTCGATGAGTACATGCGCACTACGAGCCCGAGTGTCTTCGCCGGCGGAGACGTGACAGGCGGTCCCGGATACGTCTATGTGGCGGCCCTGGGAGGCGGCATCGCCGCTCAGGCCGCTCTCGAGGATCGGGCGGCGGAAGGGGCGATCGCGATAGACCTGAGTGCGGTCCCCCGAGTCGTCTTCACGGACCCGCAGGTGGCGGCAGTCGGCATGTCCGAAGGTGAAGCGACAGCGGCAGGGATCAGCGTCCAGGTGACCACGCTGCCCGTTTCCGCGATGCCTCGCGCGGTCGTTTCACACCGGGGCCGCGGCGTGATCAAACTCGTCTCTGAGACAGGTACCGATCGTCTGCTCGGCGCTCACGTCGTCGCGCCGAACGCCGGCGACCTGATCGGCGAGGCGGTGCTCGCCGTCCGATTCGGCCTGACCACCAGGGACGTGGTCTCGACGCTCCATGCGTACCTCACCTGGGGTGAGGGACTCAAGCTCGCCGCCCAGACCTTCACCAAGGACGTCGCGAAGCTCTCTTGCTGTGCGTGAGAGCACTGGTCAGGCGTGGGGATATGCCGACATCAGGGTGGATGATGCTGCTACGTATTTTGTGAAATAACTGGACGATGTGACGAATAACGACACGGCGTTATCGGATAGTACCCTTCTGAAGGGGTCCAGCGGCGTGGGGTCGGTTTCTTCCGGCCTCACGCCGTTTCCTTGGGCCTCCTCAGCAACGTTCACCGCCGGGCATCCCTTCCCTCCGGCGACAACGCATCCAGCCCCCTCCGGTCGCCAGCGGAGAAGAGTGGATCGGGTGATCCGCGCGCGCTCGGCTGCCGGGTTCTCCTCTCCCGGTTCGACTGAGCGCGCGGCACCGCCACCATCTCAGGAGGGGATCATCATGATTCTCCGCGACGACGAGGAATCTGACGACCACATCCGCCCCCTGATCCTCATCCGTATCGCCAACGCCACGGCCGCGCTCGTGGCCGCGTTCGATGCTGCGTCGTACACCGACGACGTGGATGAACGAAGCCTGCGGTTCGCGGACGTGTCATTCTCCGCCGCCCGGGGACACGATGAGTTGCACGCGACCCTGGTGCGTCTGTACGAGGAGTCGGGTGAGCACCCGGAACTCGAACAGCTCAAGCTGGCCTGCGGGTTGTTCGCCGCGGCTCAGGCGTGCGCGACCTTCGCGACCGGGGCAGAGGTGATCGACCCCGGAAGCCCCGCCTACATCGAGCACACCGGCTCGTATCGGATCGGGCTTGAGTGGATCGTGCGGCTGCTCGCGCAGTTCGGTCCGTGAAGGTGATCGCGAGCTGAGCCCCCCATCCCGCCGAACACCCTCCTCACCACCGCACCCAATAAGGAGGCCGTCGCTCCGCGCCGGCCCCGTTTTTCGTTTGTGGACTGCTGCCTCTCGGTTTTCTGAAATGTACACCCGGGAGCCACGCGTCAAGGATCTCCGGCTTCGCCTCCGCCGAGCGGCTTACGCCGTCCTTGACCCGCGGCGCCACCCGGGTGCGTAGCGGGCTAATCGCCCGAGAGGGCAGAAGGCAGTTGTTCACTTCAACGGAGGCTCACCGCCATGTCCGCGACTCGCTATTCCATCCCGCCGTTCACGACCACGGTCCGGAACGACCGCCGCTTTCTCCACTGTGTCGCATGCGGCACCTGGCAGAAGGAACGCTCCTACGCCCTCTGCTCCGAGTGCTACCGGGTCAACGGATCCCTCGACCGAGGTTTCTTCACCTGCTTCGCCCGTCACGCGGTTCGGGAGACTCCGGAATACAGCTACCGGTCCCATCCCGAGTTCGACCGCGCGAGCCGGATCTACGCCCGACGCTGGAAGAGGGAGCGGGACCTCGCCGAACTCGACGCCCGGATTCCCGCCTTCCGGTACCGGCCTGCCGACGCTGACCGCCGGGCGCGTTACGCCGAGGAGCCCTACGACGGGCTCGGGTCCCACGACCTCAGCGACCTGCTCGAATGGCAGATGCACGGGGTCGAGCTTCCCCGGCCCGAGCGATCCACCCATCGGGAGCTGACCGACGCCGAGATTGCGCGCTGGGATGCCCAGGTGGATGCCTGGGCCAGGAAGCGGGGCGTGAACCTCGCGCACGAGCCGGCCCCCGAGGATGGGGAGTCCCGGCCCCAAGGCCCGGACGGATGATCCGGGTCGGTCGCCTTCCCGGCGCCTGCCGGAAGGTGTTCGCCCTTCGGTCGAACATCCCTGTACGGGATCTCCCACCTTCAGCGGTCGTGTAGGCAGGAGGGCCCTCCGCGGAGAGTCGATAGCGCAGGGAGCGAGCAATGGGAGAGGGCCCTCGCGCCTCCTGCGACCTCCGCCTTCACTTCGACCGTTTGAGTCCCCCGCTATGAACCCGTCGCCGTACTCCTCACGACGAAAGCCGCGCAAGGTCCGCTACCACGACCACGAGTGGGAACGGGTCGTCCGGCATGCGCAGGCGTGCGGTCTGCCGACCGCCACGTTCGTTCGCAGGGTCTCCCTCGGAGCCAAGCCGAGAGCCCGGCGCAACCGCACCGAGAACGACCTCATCCTCCAGCTCGGACGGATCGCCGCCGACCTCCATCGGCTCGTGAATCTCAGTGAGCAGGGGAACGCTTCCTCGTCGTCGGCCGATCTGGAACGCCTTCTGAACGAGATCCTCGCGGCGGTCCGCAGGATCGGCTGATGCGTGAGGAGGAAGGTTATCCTGCCGGCAGCCCAGCCTCCCTCACTGGCCCGGGGAACAACACCTGAGGGACCCACCACAGATAGACGATCATCCCGAAGAGCTCAATCAGGGACTGAAAGACGACCACGACCGCCGCCAACTCGAATCCTCCCGGCAGCGCGAGCACCAGGGGCAAGATCACGAACGAGTTCCGCGTACCAAAGCTGAAGGCCAGCGTCCGTCCTCGTTCCACGGGAAGTCCGAAGAGCCGGGAGAGAAACCGCGCGATCATGCCACCCGCCACGAGGAACAGGGTGAACACTGCGATGAGCCTTCCCACCAGTTCGAGGGACATCGCGCCCAGCACGATGTCCACCTGCGATGCGGCGACCAGCAGGATCACCAACGCTAAGAGGGCGATGGAGATCCTCCCCGCCCCGTCGAGCCGGGCAGCTCGCCTCGGGGTCTTGGCCGCCCACCCCTGGGTCAGTGCGGCAGCCCCGAGAGGCAGCAGGATGAGACCGACGAATACGACCGCCATGCGGCCACCCGCGAGTCCGAGCGCGACATCGCCTCCAAGGAAAATCCAGAGATAGACGGGCAGGAGCAGCATCTGGAGGAGCAGGCCGAGCGGTGAGAAGGCGATCGCTCGTCCCGCGTCGCCGCCGCCGAGCTGGGTGAAGGAGACGAACCAGTCGGTACAGGGAACCAGCAGGACCACCAACACCCCCAACCGGACCGCGGGGTCGTCCGGCAGTAGGCTCAGCAGAGCCCAGGCCACCAGGGGAACGACGACGAAGTTCCCGGTCACTGCGGCCGCGAGGAACCTCCCGTCCGCGGCCGCCTCCCGGATTCCGGCCATCGGCACCTGGAGGAAGGTGGTGTAGAGAAGCGCACCGAGCGCCGGCCAGAGTAGCGTCTCGAGGGCGGCCGCCCCCTCCGGGAAGAGGGTGCCCACGGCCAGACCGCAGAGAACCGCTCCCAGGTAGATGAGGATCTGGTACCTGTCGATTCCGTCCGTCATCCCGGGACCGGAGGACTCTCCAGCAATTCCTGCACGGCGGCCCGCAGATCCGCCTCGTGGAGGACGCCATGCACGGTCCGGCGGATCTCTGTTGATCCATCAGGTAGGAGACCGGCACACCCGTCGCCCCGAAGCGCCGCGTTGCGTCCTCGGTGGCCATGGCCACGGGGAAGCTGTAGCCGTGTTCACGGAAGAAGGATTCAACCGTGCCGGGAGCGTCGTCGATGGAGAGGGCCAGGATCGTGAAGCCGTGATCCCGGTACTCGTCGAAGACCGCCTGGAAACCCGGCATCTCCGAGCGGCAGCTTCCGCACCAGGTGGCCCAGAAGTTCACGAGCACCACCTGCCCCCGGAGGTCATCGAGGGAGACCTGTTCGCCGGCGAGCGTCCGCACGCTGAGGCCTTCGATGCGCTCACTGGTCGGCCGGGTATCCACGGCCGTGAGACCTT
Organism: Gemmatimonadales bacterium; assembly: GCA_050485725.1. Classification (GTDB taxonomy): domain Bacteria; phylum Gemmatimonadota; class Gemmatimonadetes; order Longimicrobiales; family Gaopeijiaceae; genus SKNW01. Next base: position 37,632 of record JBJHBX010000001.1, read on the forward strand.
CAGGGAGGAGGCGGTAGCCGAGAGTACCGAGGGCGGCAAGTACGACCGCTGTTGCCAGAAACCGCACGCCCCGTCGTTGTCTGAACATGATATCCCGTCTGAGCAAGTGGGTGCCGAGACCCTCTGGCACTGGCCTCTTCAGTCGCGGCCATCGAGAGGTCCCGGTGTGAAATGGGAGAATAACTCATCTGCGGCATCGGCAATCGCCACCGGCGCGGTGATCGTCACGTGGACACCCACCTCGTCGTGCGTGACGTGGAAGTCGAGGAAGGCGCAGCAGTCCGATTCCCGGGCCACCAGATTCTCGACCTCGGCCAATGCCGACCGGTCGTAGGTCAGGCGCAGGACCGATCCCTCCCTCCGGCTGCGATGCAGCGAGCGGAAGGCCAGATCGCGGATGTCCGCGAGACGCACCTGGAGGTCCCGGGGTCCAAGCGTGCAGGCGATCGCCAGCGCGCTCCTGCCCTCGTCGATCGAGTTGGCCCCATCTGTCAAGGCCGGGTCGCCGGAGTCGGGGCGACCCATCGAACGGTTGATGCCGCTCATCAGAATGCCTCATCCCATCGCTTCGGATTCCATCACCTGGCGAAAGGTAATCCTTCAAGTAACTTGAAGGTCAACAGGAGATCGGAACCATGACCATGCACTCCCGCGCATTGACCATCGGAGCCCTGGCGAAAGCCACCGGGGTCTCCGCTCCGACGATCCGGTATTACGAGGAGATCGGGCTGATCCCCAGGGCGAGCCGCAGTCCGGGCGGGCAACGCGCATACGGCGAACCCGACATCGAGCGGCTGACCTTCATTCGCAGGTGCCGCGACTTCGGATTCTCCATCGATCAGGTGCGGCTCCTTGCGGATCTCTCCGTCAGTCCGGACCGGGACTGCACCGAGGTAGGCGATATCGCCAGAGCGCATCTCGACGACGTGCAGAGGAAACTGGCCGACCTTCGCGAACTGGAGAAGAGCCTCATGGTCTTCGTCGATCGATGTGAGACCCTCTGCTCGGGTGGCCCGGGCCGCGACTGCGTGGTGTTCACGGACATCACGATATCGAGAGCCGTGCGGGAGCGGACGTAGGAAAGATGTTTCCGCCAACTGGGCGCAGCCATGGGTCGAGCCGTCCCCATCGTTCCTCCGGCATCGAAAAAGCTTGTAGACCAAAGGCCCCGATTCCTGGGAGCAGAGCTTGGTAATGTGTTGTGAAAACGCCGCGCTACCTCTATGCGGACCCTACCCCTCCCCGACCAGATCAATGGGAGGGCCAAGTGATGCGGCTTCCGTGGTATTCACAAGCGATGCCTTGTCAGTCAGAGATCAGCCAGTAATGGGGAGCCTCGTAGTCGAGCAGCCCTCAGCCCGTTGACGATGACCACAACTTCCGCGACCTCGTGAACAAGGACGACGGATGCGAGGCCGAGGACGCCGAATAGCGAAAGCGGCAAGAGGATCGCGATGATGAGCAAGGAAAGAATGACATTCTGGTTCATGATCCGTAGCCCCCGCTGGGCATGGGCAAGCCCCTGGGGGATGAGGCGCAGATCTTTGCCGGTGAAGGCCACGTCGGCCGATTCGATTGCGGCATCGGAGCCAGCCGCACCCATCGCAATGCCCACATCGGCGACAGCCAGAGCGGGTGCGTCGTTGATGCCATCTCCGACCATGGCCGTCGGACGCTCTGCCGAAAGCCTCTGAACCAGGCGCGACTTGTCTGCGGGACGAAGTTCGGCATGTACGTCCGTGATTCCCGCGAGTTGGGCGAGCGCGCCGGCGGTGCGATGGTTATCCCCGGTGAGCATCGTCGAGCCGATACCCTGATCGCGCAGCGCCGTGATCGCATGGCGTGCCTCGGCACGGAGTTCGTCGCGGATGCCGATGAGGCCGATGGCGGCTCCATTGCGATGAACGACCACGACGGTCATACCATCGATTTCCATATCTTCTGACTGCTCGCCGAGTGTTCCGGCGTCGAGCCACCTCGGACTACCCACGCTCACGGTCGCCCCTTCAACGGTACCTACAAGGCCCGCTCCAGCCTCTTCGACGACATCGACTGCGGCCAACGTTCCAGCACCGGTACTGACGATGGCATGGGCAAGCGGATGGATGCTGTACGCTTCGAGCGCAGCCGCGTGGCTGAGCACCGTCGATTCGTTCCAGTTGGCGGCCGCCACGACCCTCGCGACGGTAGGCTGGTTCCTCGTCAAGGTCCCTGTCTTGTCAAAAGCAACATGACGAATTGAGCCGAGACGCTCGAACGCCGCTCCGCTCTTGATCACGATACCAAAGTTCGTGGTCGCGCCGATGGCTGAGACGACGGTCACGGGCACCGCAATCGCGAGAGCACAGGGCGAGGCAGCCACCAGGACAACAAGAGCCCGGGTTATCCACAGTTCCGGATCGCCCAACAGCGACCCGAACAATGCCACAGCCAAAGCAAGCAGGATCACACCAGGCACCAAGGGCCGTGCAATCCGATCTGCCAGCCGGGCCCGCTTGCCCTTCTCCTGCTGCGCTTGTTCGACCAGAGTGACGATGTGGGTCAGCGAGTTGTCGATGCCGTCGGCGGTCGCCTCAATGTGCAAGGCGCTGGATAAGTTGATCACCCCCGCCATGACGGGATCGCCCACCGCAACTTCCGCCGGGATGGATTCACCGGTGACCGCCGACATGTCCATGCTGCTCATTCCTTCCAGCACGATGCCGTCTGTCGGCACCCGTTCACCGGGCCGCACAAGCATGGTTTGGCCGATCACCAACTCGCTGGCCCGAACCTGTCGATGTTCATCGTTCACCAGCACGGTGGCCGTCTCAGGGACCAGATCCAGAAGCGAGCGAAGACCCGCTCTCGCCTTGTCCATCGCCCGCCGTTCGAGTGCCTCGGCAATCGAAAAGAGGAACGCCAACGCCGCAGCCTCCTCAACATATCCCAGAATCACCGCCCCGGTGGCACTGATCGTCATCAGCAGACCGATGCCGATTTTCTTATGCCATAGCCTGCGAATCGCGTTGGGAGCGAACTGCGACGCTCCAATCAATAGAGACGACCAGAACAACACCGACGCGATGCGTTCCAAACCGACCCATTCGCAGATCAAACCGGAACCGAGCAGCGCGCCCGATAGCAGTGGGATAACAATTATCTGGTCACGCCACCACGGCTTGGCTTTGCTATCATCGTCGTGGTGGTGTTCTCGCGCCATCGTATCCCGCTTCCTGTCCATGACAGTTTTTCTCCGCAGATGGCCTTGAACGGTCAGCAATCACGAGTCAGGGTAGCGCACATGGAACGCACGTCAGTGCCCTCCGAATCGCACCCGCATCCCCCCGTTCACGACGAATCCTTCGATGGGAGCCCACGCGTCCACGGTCCAGCGCCCGTCCGGCGCCCGGTGGTCCCGAACGAGCGGGTCGTACCGGCTCTGCCGAACGTTGAGGAGATTCTCCGCGTTCACGAAGAAGCTGTAGGCTCCGCGACGAACCTCCCCCAGGATCCCGAGATGTACCTGGGGACGCCCTTCGTTCCGATAGGGATTGTCGTCGAGCGGCTGCCGTCCGGTATAGTAGGCTTCGACCCCCAGAAGTCCCCGATCGTGATCCTCCCACATGGCCACCAGTCCCGCTGTGTGCCGGGGGGTGAGGGGAACGTCGCGGCGGCCAGAGGCGGTCGGGCGAGGCTCCGTGGCCTGCACGAAGACGTAGCTCCCGGTGAGGGCGAGGTCGTCCCACCGGTAGCGCGCCAGGAGTTCCGTCCCCACCGTTCGGGTTTCTCCCTCCACGTTCGCCAGCCGGACCCCCTCATCCACCGGAAGCAGATGCACCGCATCTTCCACTCTGGACCCGAAGAGGGTCGCGTTCAGCTCGAAGGTCCGGATCGTGCGACCCACGTCCAGCGACGCGGTCCATGCGCGCTCCGATCGGAGGCCGTCCATTGGCTCCAGACGTGAGAGCCCCGCCGCTTCGAGCTCTTCCACGAAGGGGGTGGGCGCGAAGAAGCCGCCCCCCACCGAGATACGGGCCGTCCAGGGACCGGGCCGGTAGAGGGCGGACACCCTCGGGCTCAGGTGGGATCCGTACTCGCTGTGGGCATCCCACCGCAGGCTGGCCGAGGCCCGCAGGTCCGGAGAGAATCCGATCTCGTCCTGAACGAACAGCCCCGGCACGGTGAAGGTGTAGTCGAAGCCCGGAAACGTCTCGGATCGGTAGACGTCCCGGTGGACGGCGCCGCCCACCACCCAGGTGTGGCGGCCGGAGGCGCCGGTGAGGCTCGCCTCCCCGAAGAGGGTGCCGTGCCGGTCCTCCTCCAACCGGTCTCCGAAGCGATGGCCGTGGCTCTGGGTCATCCCCGATGCACGGAGCTGGAGGAAAGCGAGATCACCCACCGGGTATTGAGCGGTGAGGCCGGCGTCCAGACGATCCGTGTCGAGGGATTCGACAAACTCGCTTCCGTCCGGGAGGGTCCGCCCGGCGATCGTCCCCCCTTCCCGCTGCTCCGTCATCCCTCCCACGGTGACGAACGCGGCCCGTCCTCCCTCCCCTCTCCAGAACAGCCGCGGCCTCACCGTCCAACGCTGGTGGGCCGGAACGTCGGCCCAGCCTCCGCCACTGAGATCCTGTTGGTTCTGCCGGTGGGCTCCTCCCACCATTGAGTAGCCCCACGCCTCCGACAGGGGACCGGCCGCGTAGGCCGTCACATCCTGTCCGTTCTGCGTTGTGGCGTTCAGGAGAAACTCCATCTCCGGTTCATCGTCCGGCCTTCGTGAAACGAGGTTGACGACCCCGCCCAAAGCCGAGGCTCCGTAGAGCGCGGACGCCACCCCTTTGATGACCTCCACCTGACCCAGGTCGGTAGGCGGAATCTGAAGGAGCCCGATGGATCCGGCCTGACCGCCATAGAGAGGGAGGCCGTCGGCAAGGAGCTGGGTGTATCGGCCCCGCATCCCTTGGACCCGGATGTTGGCGGATCCCAGGGACGGAGAGGTGACTTGGATCCTGAGCCCCCCGGTCTCGTTCAGAAGCATGGCAATGTTGCCGGGAGTCATGAGGGCCTTCTCCTCGATCTCCTCACGATCCAGCACCTCCACCCGGATCGGCTCGTCCTGGACCCGGCGGCCCGTCCGGGTCGAGGTCACCATGACACCTTCCAGCTCCACAGCCTCCGACCGGAGTTCCACGACGACCGAGATCTCTCGCCCCGCCGCCACCTGAACTTGGACCACTGCCAGCTCGTAACCAAGTCTGCGCACCTCGATCCGGACATCCCCAGCCGGAAGCGGGAGTCGAGCGTTTCCCTCGTTGTTCGTGAGGGACTGCACCGCACCGGCCCGGATCTCGGCTCCTGACACGGGATCACCCCCGCTATGGACACGAACCGCCACCGTCCCCTGCTCCTGCGCATGGAGGGGAGAGACCGTCCATAAAAGTAAAGCGGGCAGCGACACCAGCAGGTAGAGCAGGCCAGCGCGGAAGGCGTTGGCTCTCATAACGTTCAAACAGACACGCGAATGATTGAGCAAAAAAAACGCGGTCATGCGATCTTCTCCAGAACCTTCCCTCCGATGTCGGCGATCCACGGCCGGGAGAGGGAGTAGTAGACGAGTTTGCCTTCCCGCCGGGTCTCCACGAGATCCAACTCGAAGAGCCGTCGAAGGTGGTGGGAAGTAGCGGAAATACTGGCACCCAGGATGTGGGCCAAGTCGCATACGCAGAGTTCCTCCGCCTCCCGGAGCGCGTGAAGGATAAGGAGGCGGTTCCGGTCCGCCAGTAACGCGAACACTTTTCGTGTGGCCTCCAGCGCGGCCTTGTCCGGTTGGCACGACCGGACTCTCTGCACCACTTCTTCGTCGACACAGAGGACGTCACAGAAATCCGGGACGGCCGCCGAAGAGCGAGGAGGATTATCATTCTTGCGCATGCTTGAATGTTACCATGGCGCCAAGCAGCGCCGCAAGGGGTCGAGCCCTGCCCGCCATAAGGGGAGCAAATGTCGATGGCAACGTCTTGGTCGCTGATCTTCCTCGGTGCTGCATCGCTCTGGTGGCCGCGCCTCCACCGACTCAGTCTCGGCCTACTTGCCGGCGGCTACGTCCTCGCGCTGGCCGGCGGTTTCCTCGACGGCCGTGCTCTTCTCGTGATCGCCCTGCTCGTCGCGCTCGCCTGGATGGTCCGGCCTGAGCGTCCGGCTCGCTGGCGTATCTCGGCGCACGTCGTGTTCGTCGCGCTGGCGGTGGCCCTCGCCCTCCATATTGTCCCCGGCTTCCACAACCCCCGGGTCATCGGGCCTGTGCAGTTCACCCCGGACGCCGTGCCCTTCGCCATGTACCTGAACTTTGACAAGCCGCTCGCGGGCTACTGGCTCCTCCTCGTGTGGCCCGCGCTGGCGCTCCGCCGTGACGGCTCCCGCGGGCTCCTACGGGGGGTGGGGATCGGAGCGGTGACCGCAGCGGTGTGCCTTGGGCTGGGAGTCGCGCTGGGCGCGGCCGCCTTCGCCCCGAAGTGGCCGCACCTCGGATGGCTCTGGGCGCTCAACAACCTCCTCCTCGTGTGCATGACCGAGGAAGCCGTCTTCCGGGGCTACCTCCAGGAGTCGCTCACCCGCCGCTTCCACGAATCCCGCCACGGGAATGCTCTCGCCATCGGCGTTGCCTCGGTCCTGTTCGGTGCCGCCCACTTCGCGGGCGGACCCGTCCTGATCGCCCTCTCCGCGCTCGCGGGCGTCGGCTACGGCCTCGCGTACCGGGTCGGAGGCCTCCAGGCGGCCGTCCTCGCTCACTTCGGCCTCAACCTCGCTCACTTCACCCTCTTCACCTACCCGATGCTCGCGGGCTGAGGCCCCGACCCGGGGGAAGCCCGGTCGCCCGGGTCCGGGCCAGGGCGTGTTCAACGGTCCCTATATGTATAAGGACTGATCCACGACCCCGAGCCCTCGCGGAGGGGAGAGCATGATCGGCAAGGTGATGAAGGGCCGGGGGTTCACCGGGCTCGCCCGCTACCTCGAAACCGGCCGCGATGAGAACTCCTCGGATCGTGTCGAGTGGATCGAAGCCCGCAACCTCCCGACGAACGATCCCGAGACGGCGAGTCTCCTCATGCGAGCGACGGCCTCTCAGTCGAATCGCGTCCAGAGGCCCGTCTACCACATCGCGCTCTCCTTCGACCCCGAAGATGAGGTCGATCAGGAGACCATGGTCCGTGTGGCCGACCGGCTCCTCACCGACCTGGAGTTGACCGAGCATCAGGCGCTCATCGTCGCGCACGGCGACACCCGCCATGCCCACGTCCACCTGATGGTCAATCGGGTCCATCCCGAGACGGGTCGCGCGTGGGACCCGAAGCACGACTACGCCCGCATCGAGCGTTCGCTCCGGGAGCAGGAGCGGGAGCTGAGCCTCCGGGCCGTGCCGGGTCACCACCATCAGCTCGAAGGACAGGAGCCGCCGAACCGCTCCGGGGCGCTGACCACGGGTCAGCTCCGGAAGTGGGAGCGAACGGGGGAGGTGCCCTTCGACGAACTCGTCCGGCAGACGGTCCGGGAGGATCTCCGGGCAGCGCGGAGCTGGCGGGAACTCGAAGCCCGCCTCGCCGAGAAGGGACTCCGCCTGGAAGTCCGGGAACGCGGCCTCGTGGTGACGGACGGCAACGAAGCAGTGAAGGCATCGAGCGTCGCGCCGGAGCTCTCACGACCAAACCTCGAACAGCGATATGGAGCGATGAATGAACAATGGGAGGACACCGACGGACGGACCGACACCCCCAGGCTTACGAGAGAGGATGACGCGGGCGAACGAGTTCCAGGCGTTGCCGCCGGAGATTCTGGATTCCCTGCTGACTCTTCCCGACCGGCTGACCCTGGCCTCGAAAAAAACGTTCCGGATGCTGGCCGACCAGGAGAGGTCGCTGAGCGAGACCGAGAGGAATATCGCCCACACGACCGAGATACTCCGGAAGCAGGCCGACCGGATCACACGGATGCAGACGGGCGTGATTCTGCTGGCGCTGATCGCGGGGACGCTGGGCGGAACGGCGGCCGCGCTGATAGTCCTCCACTGGATGCCGTGAGGCGAACGATCGACACCCTCGAACGGCGGATCGAGCTGGAGGCCACCCGGGACGCGGTGGGAGACGAACTCGACCGGGCGCAGATGAGCCTGACCCGGATCGAGGCTCAGCGGGCCGAGGCGGAGGGAGCGTCACAGCGGTTCGACGACACGCTCTCCAGGGTCTACCGCGACCCGGCCGCTGCACGGAGTGCGTTCGAGGCGCGGGCTCAGGAGCAGGGGGACGGCCCCGCCGCCGGCGAGCTGAGCCGTGAACCCGAGCGGTTCGGGGAACTGCGAGGCACGCAGATCGGACCAGTTCGCTCGGAGGAGCGAAAGGAGGCGCTTCGCACCGCTTCCGATCTCGAACGGCTCGGGGCGGACCATCTCCGGGGCACGCGGCAACTTTCACTCACGCAGGATCGGTACGACGCCGCGAAGGCCACCGTCACCGACCTCGAAGCACGCCTGAAGGGATTGGACGCGGAACTCGCTCGGGGACCCGGAAGCGCGACGATCCGTCACCGGCTCGAACGGCAGCTCCAAGCCATGCGCCCCGCCCAGCGAACCGCGCTCCACCGCTCCCTACCGATCCCCCAGCAGCGGCTCGTCTCGGCCGCGGTCATGGCCGGACGCTCGTTCGCCTCGGAGCAAGGGCATGAGCGGTAGGGCGTTTGCCGCGGCTACCGGGAGAAGACATCTTGGGGAGAACCCGCCGCTCATTCTCGATGCTTCGAGAAAACGGAAACCCCCGAGACGGCGAACCGTCCCGGGGGTCCCACCTCGGCGACTTACTGCCCCCGAAGGGTTGATACAGCAGAGGACGACCCGAGGAATTACGTATGAATGATAGGGAAAACCGGCCCTCCGGTCAACCCATGTCCTTGGCCGCCGTGCGGCATGCCCTGTCGGAAGAGAGGCTGGCCGCCTATGCGCTACCGCAGGATCACGACGAGATGGACTCGGTGGCCAGATACCTCTGGAACGTTGCGCTGGCCAGCGCTCTCCTTCCCTCGTTGCATGCCGTGGAGATCACCCTCCGGAACAACCTGTTCAATGCCTCCCGCAAGGTAATCGACGAGTCTCAGCTCCGATTTTCCGAGGTCGCCTGTTGGCTCGACGCCAACCCCTCCCTGCTCTACGAGAGAGAGTTCAAGGCCGTTCAGGACGCGAAGGACTCCATCCGGCGGACGAAGAAACCCGTGACCCCGGGGCGATTGGTTTCCAATCTCCCTTTCGGTTTTTGGGTGAGCCTTTGCCGAAACCCCTACGAACACGGACGCCGGGGAGGCCCCGGCCTGTGGCCTTCAGCCTTGAAGTATGCCTTCCCTTTTCGCCCCAAGGACCACCAGACTCTGAGCGCCGTTCGGCAACGGCTCGATGAGATCCGCGAGTTCAGGAACCGGGTGTTCCACCACGAACCGATCTGGAATCGGGATGTCTCCCGGTATCACCGACGCTTGGTGGAAGTGATCGGCTGGATGAACCAGGGCGTGGCGGAGGCAGTCCGTGACACTTCCCCTGCCGAGCGGCTCTATCGTGCCGGGCCCGCAGCCTATCGAGACCTTGCGGGATCCCTCGTGAGACCTTGACCTCGAAAGAAGAGACTTTCGCGGAGAAAAGTGGGGTGCAGGAACGGCCTGCGATGAGACTCGCCCAAGCAGGAGACACTCCATGTACCGCATCCCCATCTACCAGGTAAAGCTCGTCCGCGACGGAAGCCTGGCCACCGAACGCAAGAAGGTCGGTGCTCCGGAGGCCGCCGCGAGCGTGCTGCACCAATACTTCGACGAAGCCGACCGCGAACACTTCGTGGCGCTCCTTCTCGATACCAAGCACCAGATCATCGGCATCAACACCGTGACCGTCGGCGTCCTCGACGCTTCCCTCATCCACCCGCGCGAGATCTTCAAGCCCGCGATCCTCGCCAACGCCGCCGCCATCATCCTCGCCCACAACCATCCGAGCGGGGATCCGACTCCATCCCCAGAGGATCGGGCTGTCACCCGGCAGACGGTGGAAGCGGGACGATTGATCGGGATCGCGGTGCTCGACCACGTGATCGTAGGGGACAAGCCCCGTTACTTCAGCTTCCTCGAAGCAGGAGCCATGGACTTCAACGTCGGGTTCGCCAGGCGAGCGGCATAGCCTGCTCGCACGGCAACCCTACACGACTTCCGATGTGTCGTCCTGTCCAGGAGTCATTGGGATTCGCCCTTCTCCCTTCGGGAACACGAACGCCGCTGCGGCCCAAGCTGCACTCGGATCTCCACCAACGATCAGAAGCACCGGCTCCGGGCAATTGTATTTTCGGTCGGAGGCAATCGACCTGAGTTGTCGATCATCCACTCCACTGGGGTCAGGTGAGGCTCCAGGATGGAAGTGCCACTCTCCGAGGTAGTATCGGCGCTCCCTCCGCCACAACCGATCAAGGAGCGGTTGCAGCCCGATGGTGCCGCGACGGAATCGTGTGCGGGTGGCTGTCGAATCCTCGGGTGGCCCCGTCACCTGATGTACCACGGCGCAATCATGTCGGCCGGTGTATTGGCCGATGAGGATGCCGCCCGTTTCCACCTCGCCCGCTGCGCGGCAGTATGCTAAGATCGATTCGACGACGGTCTCGGGCACCTTCAGGCCAAAGCGTCGGCTCACCGCCCAGAACTCCAGGTCAGCCACGGTCAGGAGGATCCTGGCATCTGCGGATGCCGGAGAACCCATCCGCGTCCCGCATCTGCTCGAACACGATCAGCTCCGGCTCGGTCGGTGGATCCTGGATCCTCTGTTCAATCCATTTCACCGCAGCGGCTCCAAGAAGCCATACATCATCGACCCGGGCAGGGAAGACGGGGTGCCAGCAGCCTATCCCCTCGCGCGGCACCTCCATGCCTTGGGCTTCAGCGATCTGCGCACGCAACCACGGCTGCATCCGATCGACAAACTCTTCGTGAGGGAAGGCGTTTCCAGCAGCGCTGAAGCAGAACAGCCGTTGCGCGTGGAGGCCGAGCGAGATCGAGAAAAAGAGCTTCTCGCCCCCCCAGTCGTACGCTCCAAGCGCAGCAGGAAGGGCCTGATCCCCCGTGAGGTCGATCACCACGTCCGCGGCCTCAATAACCCCAACCTCCTCGGCTTTGTCGGGTGGAAACGAGCCGATGGCTGTGACCTTGGCATGCGGTGATGCGGCATTCAGCCGGGATGCTACGGATGGTCCTTTGTCCGAGCCTACATCCGTCAAGGTAGCGGTGTGACGGACCAGATTGCCGGCCCTGATCTGATCGTCTTCAGAAAGGCTGAGCTCCGATACTCCGGCCCGCACCAGTAGCTCGGCGACGTAGCTGCCGAGGGCTCCCCCACCGATGATCACGAATCGGAGCCGGACAACCTCGGCTGGTAAGCGACCTCTACCTGAGAGATCGCTTGGGCTCCAGTTCTCAGATCGGACCCAGGGAACATTCCTATCGAGGCGGAACGTACTCATGCGGTCGTTCAACCACGCCGCCTGCTCACCGTCTCGGAACCCATCGCGTTTCCCCCTTGCCAGCCGGGGAAGTTGGAGTGGCAACCAGTACAAGATCGCTTGTTCCCCACCCCGAATGTTCGGAATAGGAAAGCCAAGCAGCAGGTAATGCTGACCGGCATCACGTACGGCTGGAAGGAGATCGCGAAGGTCATCGGGGATCGTGACGCCGTGCGGCTGAAGGGCGTCGCGTAGGTCGCTCCACGTGACAGGTGCCCGCCACGGGGGAAGGTGAGGGACATCGGGAAGCCGTACCCAGAGGCCCACTGCGTCCCGACCTGTCGCTGCGGTGATCCAATCGCCCCACTGCGGCACGACCAGATCGTTCCTCCGGTTGTCCTGGAAGGCTCGAACCACGGCGACCTCCGGCCGATCTCGGAGCCGAGTGAGGCGGACAAGCCCACGGTCCTCTTCCACCTGCGCCCACTGAGCAAACGACTCCTGATCCTCCCAGAACGCGACGATTGGCGAGGGCGGTGGACCGAAGTCGGGAAGTTCGAATGGCTCGCCCGGCACGATGAGCCTGCCCCGGTCTGCTGCCTCAAGCCATTCACATGCCCGACGAACATGCCATTGCAGGCGGAGATCGGCGTCATATGGCTCGGTGTCAAGCACCGGCCCCAAGGCGTGCACACCTGTATCGACGCAGATGTTACCTGTACGCCAGGGGAGCCGCTCACCACCCGGAAGGTTTAGATTCTGATGATGATGCGTAGTCTCCAGCCCGTCGCGGTTCGCCGGGTAGATTTTGACTGCGCCCCAGGGATAGACGGCTTCGGTGAGTACATACCAGGCGGAGCGGGCGGGGACACCGCCGGCCCCGTCCGCGATGTTCATGCGGATCAGAAGGGTCCAGCGTCGTACATCGGGATTCCACTCGAACTCCCGCAGGATCTCAACCCTGTCGAGGACGTTGAGCGACTCCCGCGCAACCTGGAGGTTGCGCGGGAGTACCGACGGCTCGGCTTCTGCTTTCGTCAACCGAACGTCCCGACCCCGACGGTTGTCGCACCCGCTCGCGGAGTATAGCCGCTCTGGGATCCGCCACCTTCATTCTGGCTGGACTTCGGTGGCTCGGGGAATCGCGAACCGAAGAGCTCCCGCCAGAGCCTGCCACTCTCTTCCTTGGAGGTCGAGTCGTATGCTCGCCGGGCCAGGTCCGCGGCGTTCTTCACGAGCTTCATGAAACCCTTGAAATCCTCGCCCGAGACCCGCTTCAACACGTTCTGGTCCACCCCGTGATCGCGGACCACCGGAACGAGCCCGATCGTGGCGTAGCCGTCATAGCGGAGTACCATCTCTTCGAGCGCCCGCACGACGCCTTCGGCTACGCCCTCGATGCCATCGGGGCAACAGACCCACACCAGGTGCTCGACCGGATAGCCCTTCGGATGCCTGGGCTCCGGGTTCAAGCGCCTCCACCACTTCAACGCCTTCACGACGTTCACGTAGTGTGTGTTACACGCCTTGTTTTTCTCCCGGGTCTTCCTGATCTGTTCGAGCGGGTGCGTGTCTTGCCACTCGTTGGCGTCCCGGTCCGGGATTCTGAGCGGCTCGAACTTCCACGGGGACCGTCCCTTCGCACTGGCTTCCAGTGCCCAGAAGTCGATAGCCTCGTTCAGGGCGAAGCTCCCACCGCTCGCGGCCTTGGCAAGCCGGTCTTCCTCTACCTCCGACGGAGCCGACGTGAGGACGATGTCCAGATCCACGTAGGACATCTCGATTCCGATGGAGCGACCCTGTAGGCGGTACTTGCCCTCGTAATGCTCGTCGAGGAAGGGGACGAAGAGGGACATCGCCTCCTGGGGCGTATACTCGGCCTCGCTCAGGTTGGTGACGACGATGATATCCGCGTCCGCTCGCTGCCCATCCTTGGGTCTCACGGCAGTGTGGCGGACATAGCTGCCCTGGAGGAAGGTCGAGACGGTGATCTTGCGGAGGTCTTCGTCGGCCGCAAGCCGGTCCCGCAGCGTCCTATGCCCGGTCTGTAGTTGAGATCGCTGGTTCTCGGTGAGCCGAATGTTCTTCAGGAACTCGGCGAACTGGGGAGGAAGGTCCATGGCTCAGGCACCGTTCGGGGACGGGAAGATACCCGAACACTCGTAGGGGAGTGGTCGGACGCGGTCGAAGTCGTGTTCATAGATACAACACGGGCCGAGGACCCGTGCGAGTTGCCCCATGAAGAAGAGGAGGCCGGCGGGCGCCGCGGCGAAGAGATGAACGCGCCCACCTCGTGGGACGGTGCCCTGTGCGGCTCGCGCAAGGGCAATCGCGCTTTGGGCAAGTTGGAACGCGTGGGTTCCATCGCGGACGGCGGTGGGACTTGGCTTCGGGAGGACTCGAAGCGGGATCACCTGGCCGATCTCCGGCATGTGGTCGCGCGCGTAGCCCACTACGTCGTCCGCGATCTCGTGAGTCACGCTGATGGCAAAGGCCAGATCGGATCCGTCACCCATCTCGACTCTCCCGCGTTCCCACAGCGGGTCGTCCGTGGGCACGGCCGTAAGGGGTTGCCACACCTGGCGGCCCCCGCCGACCTGGACTGGATAGACCTCGATACCGGCCTTGGAGTCCAAGGCGTAGCCGGCGGCGAACGCGACTGTATTGTGCGTCCGCAGTTCCAGATGAACCGGTACATCGGCGGCGAGCCCGGTCACGAACTCACGGACCGAGGGCAGGATCCCTTCGTTCCACGCACCGTTCTCAACGGGCCAACGGCCATTGAAGTGGTGGAGAAGGCAGAGCATCGCATCCTGCTCGTCGCCCATCCTCTCGGTGCCGCGGCTGAAGCTCCGGATGCCAACCCTTCGTGGAGTCGGTCGGCTACCGAGCGGAGGTCCGACCCAGAGCCCATCCCGCCGACCAATCTCCCTCAGCTCGTCAGCAGTGAATCTGGTTCGTCCCGCCTGCACTAACTTCCGTGGTAGGTCGTCGTAGAGGGTGCTGAGCGTGTCCTGGTCGTAAGGCTTCCAGCCAGCGGCTCGGAGCTTCTCGCTCACATGCTCCCGGAGGTCGCTCATCTGAGGAGCGGGTCTGACGCGCAGAGGCGCCACGACGAGCCGTAGATCTTCGTCGGTATCGATCCCCAGGTGTTTCTTCCACCGATCCCGCACACCACCCATCTCGCTTCGCGGACCTCCCACTTTCAAGACATCCCATCGCAGCCGCCCATCGGTGTTCTCCACGAGCTTGGTCAACGGATCCCTCGGGTCGATCGGTGTGGGGATCGCGATGATGAATCGCGCCTCGATTCCCGTGGGTGCGTGCTCCCGCTGAACATCTCGGAGGCGTTCCAGGAGGGAGACCTTCGATGCGTTGATGAAGTCCGGGTCGGTGAGGGCGTCGCAGGTGAAAGGGTCGCCGCTGACGACTCGGAACTTGATCTGGTAGAACTCCCTAAGGGCTCCGGACGGATCCGGATCTCGGTAGTAGACGGCTACGTCGTCGAACCCCCGAGCCTCGTCCACTTCGTAGCCGACCGCCTCTACGTTCGGGTTGAGGTACAGGTCGGCTGCCTTCCGCCAGAACCACATGCCCTGGGTATCGAAGCCCTGATGGAGCCCAACGACGCTGTTTGCCACGATCTGCCGAGTCCCTGAACTGTGCGAACGGGTTCCACTTCCTCCGCCTGGGAAGCTCTCTGGTGAGCGAGGTTCTCCAGAAGACCCTCACCGTCCGAGCCATTTCCCCGTGTACCCCGCAACCTCAAGCGGGTTTCGGGAAAACTTCGGGGATAAGTTACTGGGTTTGATGTACCCGATCCACCGGCGTTGACGCGAAGGGCGGCCTCTCCCAACACCCTCTCGCAGACACGTGGAGCTAACCCGCCGCGAAGCCGCGAACGCGGCTCAGAATCGGCGGCTGTAGTAGTAAGGCGACCGCCCTTCGGCCCGGGCGAGTGCGAGGAGGATCACGAACACCGCGAACATCGCCGAGACGAGAAGGCGGACGAACCCGTCCATGATCCACATCCCGGCGAGGGGACGCTCCCGACGCCCACGCCGGCGATAGGCGACCCAGCGGTACACGAGCCATGCGACGGCAAAGGCGTACATCGCCACGACCCCGATCAGGTTCCAGTCCAGATCGGACGCCATGGTCAGGTACTCCCTGGGAAGGGTACCCTCCAGCCGGGCCAGCCACTCCGTCCAGTTCATGGTCTTCCTCCCGTCGAGGCCATATGAGCCGGGGGCCTCATACAACGCTGAAACACCACCCGCCTCCAACAGTTCAACAAGTACACGTTTGGGATGGGCAGGTCCATGGCTGGATGGGACTGCCCTGGGTGAGAAGAAGTGAGGGTGCACGGGGCGCATCGGCCTCGGCAGTCACCAGCCAGTATCAAAGGAGGATCATCATGGCTAACTGGAGCGAACACCCGCCCGGGACCACGTATAAAGTGTGGGTCGAAGTGGAGGCGGAGTTCCCCGACGGCAGCCACGAGGAAGGTCACTATTTCGGGGCAGAACCCCACCTCGTGGATTCGTTCGAATCCCTGGACGCAGCCACCCGGTTGCAGGATGAGCTCGGCTACTTCGGCCGAGGCGATGAAAGCGAGGCCAAGGGTCGATCGCTCGAATCCCGATCCCTTCACCGTGACGGTGGAACGCTATGAGAAGAGGAGCGGGTGACCGTGCCGTTGCACGGCGACATCCCGCCTTCGCCTCACGCCCGGATGGTCCGAGGCCCGGCGCGAAGGCCCCTCTGGAGGTGTTCTCATGGCTACGGTGCGATTCATCAACGAACTCGGCGCGGAGGTCTTCGTGCCCGTGTCGGGCGAGACGGCCCGCGAGATCCGGCAGGCCGTGCTCGGCACGCTCCGCGAGTACGGGCGCATGGGCTGGCGTAGCGGCGACGTGCCCCCGGGTGGCTTCCGTTTCCCTCTCGCCAACGAGCCCGACTTCGACTGGCGCCTCATCGGAGGCCGACGCGGCACCTGCACCGTGGACGGTGAGGACCGGGAAGGCGTGTGGTACGGCGGCCACTTCTACACCCGGCGGGAGCTGGAGCCGAACCGGCGCATGAAGCTCGCCGCCGCCGTGAAGTACAGCCGAGGTGCCAAGAACACCGACCCGCCCGAGATCGTCGAGGAAGGCGATGGCGCATTCCGCTACGTCACCCTCGCGGCGTTCCGCGGGGAAGGCCGGCGCCGGGAGGAATACGCGCTGCCGGCGGCTGCCACGAACGGCGCCGCGGCGGGAGGTGCTGTCCGATGAGCGCGCCCATGCTGAAGCTCCACGAGTACGTGGACGAGTTGGAGCGGGTCCTCGACTGGATCGCCGACAACGAGGAGCAGGTCATCGCCGCCGGGGGCGAACTCCCGCCCGAACTGTGGGAGATGCTGGATCGGATCGAGGGCGACTTCACGGAGAAGGTGCGCCGCGTCGCGCTGGTGATCCTGAATCTGACCGCCAGCGCAAAGGCCGCGAACTCGGAGGGCGAGCGCCTGACCAGGATGAGCCGTGGCTACCAGCGGCAGGCGGAATCCCTAAAGCGGTACCTGCTGATCCAGTTGGAGCGGGCGGGCAAGGCGCGGGTCGAGACTCCGACGGTGAAGGTCCGGATCCAGAAGAACACTCGCCCCTCGATCCGCTGTGCCTCAGCCGAGATCCCAGAGCGGTTCCGTCGGGTGACGGTGGAACTGGACACCGCTGCCGCATACGAAGCGTTGAAGGCGGCGGGTCATCTTCCCGACGAGCCTGGGCTCCTCGCAGTCGATGGGCTGGTGGTTGAGCTGGGACGGCACATTCGGGTTTGGTGAGAGTAGACTGGTGTCGTCCCCAACGAAAAGGGCCGCCCGGAGGCGGCCCTGCTTCGCGAGAAAGGCTGCTATGGTTTCTGCTATGGTTTGGGTCCGGCTTTCTGCCGGACTTCGGTGTTTCGATGTCGGCGGGATCCTTGCACATTCCCTGGAATCACGCCATCTTCTCGGGAGCGGGACATAGCGCAGCCCGGTAGCGCACCTGAATGGGGTTCAGGGGGTCGCCGGTTCGAATCCGGCCGTCCCGACTGCACGAAGCCCGACGGCCCATCCTCGGATGGGCCGTCGGTGTATCCGGGAACCGGACACCCTCCCCGTCGTCCCCCCCTCTTCCGGAACGCGCATGGCCCGGGTCCCCTCCTCCGCATTCCCCCCCCTCCCGGCGGGGTCGGGCCTCCGGGGAAAGGTCGGATGGCTTGCCGCCCTCGCAGTGGGGGTGGGCGCCTGCACCGCGGACGTGACCGGCCCGGACCCCAATGCGGCCGTCACCTGCAACGTGGCCGATGCCGTGGTCCTCCCCGTGGGAGGGACCCAACAGGCCAGGGGGGGCGGGGGAGCGGAGCTCTGCATCCGGGCTCCCGCAGAGGGTGGGGAGTACGTCCTGGTGACCTACGCGGGGGAGGTGCCCTCCACGAACCTGACCCGCCTTCGCTTCCTGGCCGAAGGGGTGGGTCCCGCGGCGGGACCTCCGGCGCCCGTCGCTCCGATCCCGGGAGGAGACGCCCTGGACCTCCATGGCCATGGTTTCCTCCGGGACGGAGCCTTCGACGCCGAGCTCCGGGCCCGGGAACGGACGGAGCTGGCCGGGAGGGTGGGGCCCGCCGGCGACGGAGCCCCGGCCCAGGTGCCGGGCTTCGCCCCGGCCGGCGTCCCGGCCGTGGGTTCCCTCCTGACCCTGAACGCCCAGCCCCGGTCCGCCTGCGACAATCCCATGCCCCGGGGCGCCCGGGTCATGGCCGTCTCCCAGCGAGCCGTCGTGGTGGCGGACACCCTGAATCCGTCCGGGGGATTCACGTCCGACGACTACGCCCACTTCGCCGCGGTCTTCGACACCCTGGTGGTGCCGGTCATGGACACCCACTTCGGGGAACCCACGGACCTGGACGGGAACGGACGGACCATCCTCTTCTTCACCCGGGAGGTGAACCGCCTCACCGAGGAGGGCTCCGAGCGGTTCGTGGGGGGCTTCTTCTACGCCCGGGACCTCTTTCCCCGGACCGGGACTTCCCGGCTCCAGGCGTGCCCCACCTCGAACCATGCCGAGATCCTCTATCTCATGGTCCCGGAACCGGGGCGCAACCCGGACAACGTGTGGGGGCGGGCGGCCGTTCGGCGGAACACCCCGTCCACCCTGGCCCACGAACAGCAGCACCTGGTGAACGCCGCCCGGCGCCTCCACATCCTCCAGTCTCCCACGGCCTTCGAGGACACCTGGCTGAACGAGGGGCTGAGCCACACGGCGGAGGAGCTCCTCTTCTACCGGGCCAGCGGCCTCCAGCCCCGGTCGAACCTGGGCCTGGCGGATCTCCAGGCCGGAGGCTCACGGGTGCTGGACGCGGTGAACGCCCACCACCTCTCCAACATCCTGCGGTTCGAGCGCTACCTCAGGGATCCATCGGCGCACTCCCCCTTCGACGAGGAGGACACCCTGGAGGCCCGGGGGGCGGCCCACCAGTTCCTCCGGTACGCGGCCGACCGCCGGGGGGGGAACGATTCCGGGTTCCTCCGGTCGCTGGTGGATGCATCCAACGGGGGAGTGGCGAACTTGGCGGACCGGCTGGGCGGGGAGGAGGTGCTCCACGACTGGCTCGCGGACTGGACGGTGGCGACCTACGCCGACGCCCGGGTCCCCGGACTCGAGGCCCGTCATCGCCTCCTGAGTTGGAGCCATCCCTCCCTCTTCCAGCAGCTCCGGATCCAGCCCTACCCCATCCGGACCCGTCCCCTCTCCCCCGATGCGCCCCTCGAGGTGGAGCTTGTGGGAGGTGGGGCGGCCCACCTACGCTTCGGCGTGAGCGGGGGGGAAGGGGCGGTGATCCGCATCTCCCAGGGCCAGACCCACCCCTCTCCGTCCATTCGCTTCACCCTCCTCCGCACCCGATGAGTCCCCGGGAGGACGCCCGGCCTTGCCGCCCCTACGCCCCCCCCTTCCCCGCCACCTTCCCGTCCTCCTCCTGCTGGCGTGCTGGGTGGCGGGGACCCCTGCGACCGCCCAGTCCCCTTCGCCCCGCCTCGGCCCCGAAGGACGGGTGGGGGCACACGTGGGTCTCGCGCTGGGGATGGGGACGCTGAAGGGAACCCTCTCTCCGCAGGTGGGGGGACGGGTGGGGGTGGACCTCCTTCCATGGCTTCGGGCAGGGGGGGAGGGCGTGGTCGTTCTGGACGCCCCCCGGGTGTCCCGTGACGAGTCCCCGGACCGCTCGGAGCTGAGGCTCGGGTACGGGGGGGTCTTCGTGGAGATGGGTCGCCCCTCCCTGGCGGAAGGGGATCCCTGGGCCGCGGGGTTGCTCCTGGGTACGGGCACGGCCCGGATCCGGTCGCCGGCCCTGGGTTCCGAGCTGGATTCCCGGAACTTCGTCCTGGTGGAACCCTCCCTGGCCCGGGCCTTCCGGCCTGTGGGTCCCCTGCGGACCGGAGCGCGCATCGCCTATCGGTTGCCGGTGAACCCCCGCCCCCTGGTGGGCGTCCAGCCCCGGGACCTCCGGGGGCTCTCGTTCCGACTCACCCTTTCCCTGGAGCGAGCGCCCTGAAACCCCCACCCCCCCCGCCCGCGCCCCTGGCCCATCCCTTCCCGGTGGCCGCCGTGGACACCGGCTCCAACGCCATCCGCTTCCTGGCGGCCCGGTTCGTGGCCCCCGGTCGGTTCCTGGAGATGGAGAGCGAGCGGGTCCCGGTCCGACT
>JBJHBX010000002.1:0-41822 GCA_050485725.1 Gemmatimonadales bacterium
CTGGAACGACTCCACGAGGAGCGGGCGCGTGTCCTCCTCGCCCTCCTCAGGTTCCTCGCCCCTGGGTGCGAGCTCGAACTGGTAGAGCGCCGTGTTCCGCGTCTGGAGCCGGCGAGACACGATCTCCTGCCCCCCCGAGGACGAGAGCGCCACGTGCGAGATCGAGGTACCGCCCGAGTTGGCCACGAGCAGGGTGTCGCCGGTGCGGTTCAGGTGCAGCCCCCATGGCTCGGCGCCCACGGCCACCGTGCCCGCGAAGGCGTGGTCGGCGGGCCGGAACACGTGCAGTCGGTTGGCCTGGCGGTTCGACAGGAAGACATTCCCCCGCGCGTGATCCACCGCAAGGTCACCCACGACGATGGACGACGTGGGGAAGAGGGTGGTGCGCCCCGCCACGGCCAGGATCGGCAGCCGCGCCGCCCGCGTCTGCGAAATGCGGTAGGACTGGGCATTCACCTCGGTCAGCGCGCAGGCGAAGTCCTGGTCAGGCGCGTCCGGTACCGCTGCCCGGCACTCGCCGGCGCGATTGAAGGCGTAGCCGTAGGCCTGGAGTTCGAAGCCCTGGGGCACGGTGGCCGCGGTGAGCCAGGTGGGGGCCAGGGTGAACGAGGCCGAGACCGTGTCGCCGGCGGCCGCAGCCGGGAAGGTGGTCTCGCCGGTGACAGCCTGGCGGTTCCCGTCCTCGAGGGTGACCACGAGGGTGTAGCCCAGCCGGTCGATGCCGCTCGCACCCGAGGGGTCGAAGGCCTCGAGTTCGACCCGGATCGAGTCGGTAAGCTCGATGCGGTCGCCCACCCCCAGCGAGATCGAGAGGTTCACTCCAGGTTCGCCCGGTGGCTGCGTCGGGCCGTTCGGATCACCGTTCCCCGGGCCGGTCGGCTCGTACAGGGTGTCGCTCTCGCACGCGGACACGAACAGGCCGGCGATCAGGGCAAGGGTGACGGCGGGAACGCCCCCGTAGGGCAGGCCCGTGCGTGAACCTCGGCGGCGACGCGCCATCTGGAACCTCCTGGAGTTGGACCGGTCTCGGGAGCCGGCGCTCACGTGCGGACGCGCCCGCGTGCCCCAAGAAGCAGGAACTTGCGCACAATTCAAATTGCAAGCCAGGTGCCAGAATGCGATTGAGGGGCTTGGGGCGGTGAAGCGTCAGAGAGCGGCCGGTCCAGCGGACACGGTCCTCGCAGGTGGAAACAAGTGAGCGCAAGCGTGAAACTTTGCCGCGAGTGTCTGCACCATTATGGTGCATGGGGCGGTGGCCTGGTGCGGGATCGCGGCAGGTGGCTCGGGTCTGGCACCGGGCGGTCGACCGCCGCATGAATGGCTGATCCCACTGGTGGCAACGTTCCATGCCTGAACGGCTTACAGGCGCCCTTCAGACGGGTGGACAACGCACAACGTTGCGAAATCGCAACGTCCGCCCCATCGTGGTGCTTGGAGACCCGAGCCGGCCGATGGGGTTCGTGCTTGGCAACTCGTTCAAGAACAACAGTTTGTGGCCACTGTGACGGATTCCTGAGCGCTTGGTACGGCGATTGCCACTCCGCCCCGACGTCCACCGGAGCGTTGCCGGGTCGTTTGGCCTGCTGCTCCAGACCGAGGGGAGCCACTCATCCAGGCCGCGAGAGTTCGAGGCCGGCCCCCCCGAAACACCGAAGGCCGAACGGCCGGGAGGATTCAAAGATGGAACTCATTCGTACCTTCTGGAACGACGAGTCCGGACAGGACATGGCGGAGTACGGGCTTCTGCTCGTGCTGATCGCCGTGGTGGTGACCGTTGCGGTGATCGCGTTCAGGAACGCGATCATCAACGCGTTCAACTCCGCGACGGACCAGCTGAACAACCCGACCTGATGACGCACGCGGCACGCCCCTTTCGGGTGGACCGCGGGCCCGTTTCGGGTTGATGCACGGGCCCCGGCCGACTGGCCGGGGCCCTGCATCTCGGGTCGTACAAAACCGCAGGTACCTCGTGATGTACCACGCAGTGGCCGGTCTGACACTCGTCTTCCTCGTGGGACTCGCCGTTCGAAGTGACCTTGCTTCGCGCCGGATCCCGAACCGGCTCACCGTAGGGTGTTTTGCGGTCGGCATTGCGCTCCGCATTCCCTTGGGGCTGACGACCGTGGGATGGGGGCTCACGGCTGCCCTGCTGGCCTTCGTTTTCGGATTCGCCTTCTACCTTCTCGGCGGACTGGGCGGCGGCGACGTCAAGCTCATGGCCGGACTGGCCACTTTCCTCGAACCCGACGGCCTCCTCATCGGCCTGCTGGTCATGGCGGGGGTCGGGGGCATCATGGCGATCGTGACCTCCTGGAGGGCGGGCAGGCTTCGCAGCGTGCTGACGAACGTCTGGCTTTTCGCGGTCACTGCGGGACGGGATTCCCTCAAGGGTTGGAAGGGCGAAAGCCCCATGTCCACGCTGGCTTCCGGGAACGCGAACGCGGTTACCAATCCCTACGCCGTGGCCATCGGCGTTGGGGCGCTCGCGGGGTGGGCGCTCCCCTTGGGGGGGTGGGTCTTGTGACGGGCGCGGGACTTGCACTGAGAGGTGGCATGAGATCGAACAAGCGGCGTCCACGCGGGCAGGCCCTGGCCGAGATGGCCATCATCCTCCCGATCCTGCTTCTCCTGGTTTTCGGCATCATCGAGATGTCGAACGCCTGGCGGTCGTTCCAGGTCGTCACCAACGCCGCTCGCGAGGGCGCCAGGGTCGCGATCCTCCAACCTCCGAGAACCGTTGCCGTAATCCAGGACAGGATTGAAGACCATCTGGAAGGGGGAGGACTGAATCCGGCGGCCGCTACGATCTCGATCGAGTGTTTCGACAACGATGGCGACCCCGCTGGCTCCGTCTGCAACGTTTCGGGCTACGAGGCCCGGATCCGTGTCGATTATCCGTTCACCTTCGACGTTCTCGGGCGCCTTGCCGCCCTGGTGCCGCTGAACCTCAGCAGCACCTCGTCCATGAGAAAGGAATGAGAGGCTCCCATGCGTGACCGGGTCGGACTCCTCATCGCACTGGCGCTCGCATCGGGGCTCATTGCCGCGATCCTGGCGTTCAACTTCCTGCGGTCTCCCTCCGCACCCGACCAGTTTCAGCGCACGGCGTCCTCGACGGTTCCCGTCGTGGTTGCCGCCCGCGACCTGGACGTGGGTACTTCGCTTTCGATCGAGGACGTGCGCGTGGTCGACTGGCCCGGCGACGCGATTCCCGGCGGCTACGCCTCGTCGGTGACCGAGGTGGTCGGCCGGGGTGTCATGGTCCCGATCCGCATGAACGAGCCGATGCTCCCGGAGAAGCTCGCCGGTGAAGATCTGGGCCGCGGGTTGACCATGCTCATTCCCGAAGGCATGCGCGCCATGAGCGTTCCGGTGAACGACGTGGTCGCGGTAGCTGGCTGGGTCCGGCCGGGAACACGCGTCGACGTGCTGGTCACCCTCAGCTCGGTGCGCAACGAGCAGGAGCCGATCACGCAGCTTGTGCTTCAGAACGTGGAGGTGCTCGGGAACGATCGTTCCATCCAGCGGGATGCACAGGGTGAGCCGGTTCCGATTGCCGTGGTCACGGTCCTTGTGACGCCGGAGCAGGCAGAACGCCTCGCCATGGCCGAGTCCGACGGCAGGCTCCAGCTCGTGCTGCGAGGCCAGATCGACCTCGATTCCATCGACACCCCGGGTGTGCGCACCAGCGAGCTGCTTCGCGGGCGCCCCGCACCCGTGGTGCGCACTTCCACGGGCGTGGTCCGCCCTGCACAGCCGCAACGTGTCACGGTCGAGGTCTACCGAGGGCCCACGCGGAGTGAATCCACTGTTGAGAGAGGAGGCGGGGGGGGATGATGGGAATCAATCAGCGGATGCCGAACGGGCATCGCCTTCGGGCGAGTCTCGTGGCAGGCGCGGTCGCCATTGCGGTCGGTGCGGCGTCGCTCGGTGCGCAGCAGGCGTCGATCACCCCGGTGAACATCGACGTCCCAAGGGGCAGTTCGGTCGTGGTCGAGCATCCCACGACCTTGGAACGGGTGCTGATCACCGATCCGAACGTGGCCGACGCGGTCCCGGTTTCCGGGACCGAGGTCGTGTTGAACGGAAACGCGGCAGGATCGACGACCCTGCTGCTATGGGGCCTCGACGGTTCCCGGGCGGCCTACACCGTTCGCGTCGCGCTGAACGCGGGCGCCGTCGAGACCGAGCTCAACCGGCTCCTGCCCGGTTCCGGCATCCGCGTGACCGACGCTGGCACCGCGCTGATCCTGAGCGGTGAGGGGGTTCACCCTCGCGTGGCCGAGCGCGCTCGGGCGTTGGCGAGTACGCTTGCCGACGGTGTGCCGGTGGTGGATCACATTTCCGTTCCGGACCAGGCCCAGGTGCTTCTCCGCGTGCGGCTGGCCGAGGTCAATCGCTCCGCCGTCCAGAACGTTGGGAACCGCCTGATCCACATGGACCCCAGCGCGCCCAGGACCGGGGTCGAGGTCGCAACCGGCGTAGCGGGCTTCCAAGGTGACTTCCTGGGTGGAGGGGGGCCGGATCTGACCTTCTCCGACGCCATCAACTTCTTCCTCTTCCACGACCCGTCGAACGTGGGCGTGTTCATCCGGGCGCTCCGCGACGAAGGGTCGTTCCGTTCGCTGGCCGAACCGAACCTCCTCGCCTATCCCGGCGAGGAGGCCTCCTTCCTGGCCGGCGGCGAGTTCCCCTACCCGAGCATCCAGGGGCAGGCCGGGGGCGTATCGGTCGAGTTCCGGGAGTTCGGTGTGCGGCTCTCCTTCACGCCCGAGATCACGAACTCGGGCGCGATCCGGCTTGCGGTGGCGCCCGAGGTGTCGTCACTTGACTTCGGGTCCGGGCTCCAGATCCAGGGATTCACGATCCCCGCCCTGCTCTCGCGGCGGGCAGAGACCGTGGTCGAGCTTCAGGAGGGGCAGACCTTCGCCATCGCCGGGCTGATCGATTCGCAGCTTGCCCGGTCAGTAAGCCGGATCCCCTGGCTCAGCGACATCCCGATCATCGGCTCGCTCTTCCGGTCGACCGAGCTCCGGGACTCCCAGACTGAACTCCTCGTGCTCGTTACGCCCCAGCTCGTATACCCATCCGATGTGGCGCCGCCGATCCCAGGCGGTGAGCTCTGGGAGTGGGAGTGGGACCGGTTCCTGCGCCCCTACAACCAACCCCCGGCCGGGCTCCTGCCCGAACCGGACTCGATCCAGAACTGAAGTAGGGTGTCGGGCGTAGAACCAACGAACGCCCGAGCACCTTGAACCAGAGGAGGCACGCACCATGAGGAACACACGCGATCAGATCCATACCACGCGGCGGGGCGTGGCCCTGCCCTTCATCGCGCTTCTCCTGGTGGTCTTCCTCGGCATGGCGGCGCTTGCGGTCGACGTGGGCATCCTGCTCGGGGCGCGTACCGAGGCTCAGCGCACCGCCGATGCCGCCGCCTTGGCTGGCGCGACGATCCTCCTGGCCGACGGCCAGAACGAGTCGCTCGCCCGTTCCACCGCCATCGACTGGGCCGCGCGGAACCTGATCCGAAACGAAAGCGTAGTGGTCGAGCCCGGCGACGTGGACGTCGAACTCCAGAACGGTCTCGTCCGAGTCCGGATCTACCGGACGGCGGCGCGCAATTCGGCCGTGCCGAACATCTTTGCCCGGGCCATCGGCTTTCCCACGGCGGACGTGGCAACCTGGGCTGCCGCCATCGCGGGAGCCGGAAACGCCATCCGATGCCCGCTGCCGTTCGCCCTCGTGGACCGGTTCTGGGATACAAGCGCCGGGCAGCTTTCTGGCTGGACCGACGCCATCGACCGGAACAACGACATCTACAACCCGGGAGCCCGCGAAGTAGACCCAGCATCACCGACTCTCCCGACCGGATGGAGCAATCTGGATATCGGACAGGTATGGCGGATCTATCCCGGGTCGAACCAGCAGACGCCGACCCCGGGGTGGTACTTCCCCCTTTCACTTGATGGAGGTGGAGCAAACCCGAACACCGGTTACGGTGCGTGGATCCGGGGGTGCCCGCGCCCGGATCTCCGGTTCACCATTGGCGCCGACATCGACATCGAACCCGGAGCGATGACCGGTCCGACCAATCAGGGCTTTGCCGCCGTCCTCGATGGCGACAACACCGAGTGGAGCTTTGCCCTCAACTGCCCGGTCCAGCCAGGTGCGACTAGATGCACGACCCCGGAAGAAACCGATCGCATCCGTCCGATCCTCGTGATCTCGCCTCTGGAGAACGCCCTGACCCAGTCGGGTCGTCAAACGGTGCAGATCCAGAATCTGGCCGGACTATTCATCATATGTAATGGGACATTGAACCCGGGGGTAACCCCCCAGAACCTCGTCCGGAAGACCCAGTGCCAAGCTTCGCAGGGAGGCGGTCAAGGCCAGCAGCAGCCTAACGAGTCCGGCGTCTGGGTCCGCTTCATGGGCCTCCAGGGTGAGATCGGCCCTGGCTCGACCCCCGACTCCAACTCTCTCATTCGCGTTCTCAGACTCGTGGAGTGAATGTGACCAACGACCAGCGTCCCGAGGGCTCGGTTCCTTCGGGAGTCCTGATCACCACCGACCCGGAGTTCCGCGACCAGTTCACTCGATTCGAGTCCGCGCACCACGGACAATTCGAGATCGTCCTCGACCTGGACCGGCCCTTCACCGACATCGGTGACCCGGAGCTCTCGAAGATCCGGGCCGCGAGCGCCGACCTTGTCGTGGTCGATCTGGAGACCGATCCACACATCGGCCTCAAGTTCGTCCAGTTCCTCATCGAGTCAGGGGCGGCCTCGACGGTCATGTGCGCAGGGCGTGACCTGTCGCCCGAACTGCTCCTGCAGGCCATGCAGGCCGGAGTCAGCGAGATCCTGACGAAGCCGGTCACGCAGGAATCGATCGACGGCGCCCTCAAGCGAATCTGGAAGAGGACCGGCAAAAAGGTCGCAGCGGTCACCCGTTCCGGCCCCGGGCGCGCCATCGCTCTGTTTGGCACGAAGGGCGGGGTGGGAACCACCTCGCTGGCCACGAATCTGGCCGTCGAGATCCACCGGGTGACCCGCAAGAAGACGCTTCTCCTGGACCTGGACGTGGAACTCGGCGAGACCTCGCTGATGCTGGGCATGGATCCGCAGTTCTCGCTCACCGACCTGATCCGGAATTTCCATCGGGTCGATGCGGGGCTCCTGGCCTCCTACATCGAACACCACGACTCGGGGATCGACCTGCTCGCGGCGCCCTTCAAGCCGGGCGACTACGAAGCCGTGGGGCAGGACCGGATCCGCCAGATCATTCGCTTTCTGCGAGACCAGTACGACTTCGTGATCATGGACACCCCGAAGAGCTTCCATCCGGTGTCGATCGCGGTACTGGAGGAAGCCGACGAGATCCTGCTGATCACCACGCCGACCCTGCCGGCACTCCGCAATCTGGTTCGATCCTTGCCACTCATCAGGCAGATCACGGGCAACCGCAAGGGAGGAACGATCCAGCTGGTCGTGAACCGCTTCGAGCAGGGGAACCTGATCTCGATGAAGGAGATCGAGGAGACCGCCGGCATGCCGGTGCTCCACGCGATCCGGAACGATTACGAGGCGGTCATGAGCGGGATCAACGAGGGTCGACCTGCCGTGCTCCGTGGACAGTCCACGTATGCGAAGAGCGTCCGGGCCCTCGCCGGACTGCTGACAGACACGCAGGTCACGGAGGATGAACGCCGGGGGCTGCTGGGCGGCTTCATCGGCGCCTTCAAGACGGGTCGCTGACGACCCGGGGAGCGGAACGATCATGGCAAGCTGGTTCAAGGCCGCGGCCGAACTCGAGGAGGAGCGCGAAGCATCGGCCGGATCCGACAATGGGAGCTCGAGCCTGCCGGTGGGGGTGCCCGCTCGGCGATCCGACGGGTTCGGGCCCCAGGCGGGGCAGGAAGAGGAAGAGACTTCCCAGATCTTCAACGACGCGCGTTCGCGCGTGCATCGACAGCTTCTCGAGCGCCTGAACCTTTCTTCGGTCATCAACCGTGACCGGGCCGAACTCGACGAGGAGATCGGGAAGATCGTTCGACAGCTCCTGGCACAGGACGAAGCTCCCCTCAACGCGAACGAGAAGGAGCGTCTCCTCAAGGAGATCCTCGACGACGTCTTCGGGCTCGGGCCCCTTCAGCCCCTGGTCGACGACCCGGGCATTTCCGACATCCTCGTGAACACCTGGAAGCAGGTCGTGGTCGAGCGAAACGGAAAGCTCGAACCCACGAGCGTCCGCTTCCGCGACAACCGACACCTGCTCCAGGTGATCGATCGGATCGTGTCGGCGGTGGGGAGGCGCATCGATGACTCGTCGCCGATGGTGGACGCCCGACTCGCCGACGGCTCCCGCGTGAACGCGATCATTCCCCCGCTTGCGCTCGACGGCCCCCACATCTCGATCCGGAAGTTCCGGCGAGACGTGCTGTCGGCCGAAGACCTGATGCGGAACGAGTCATTCACGGGGGCCATGCTGAGGCTGCTGCAAGGCTGCATTCGAGCGCGCCTCAACATCCTGATCGCGGGGGGTACCGGCTCCGGAAAGACCACCTTCCTGAACATGCTCTCGGAGTCGATTCCCGACAACGAGCGCATCGTGACGATCGAGGACTCGGCCGAGCTGCAGCTTCGCCAGCCCCACGTGGTCCGCCTCGAGACCCGGCCGCCGAACGTCGAGGGAATCGGTGCGGTGCATCAGCGCCAGCTCGTGATCAACTCGCTCCGCATGCGCCCGGACCGCATCATCCTGGGCGAGGTGCGTGGCGAGGAGGCCCTCGACATGCTCCAGGCCATGAACACCGGTCACGACGGGTCGCTCACCACGATCCACTCGAACTCGGCGCGCGACGCGCTGGCCCGGATCGAGACCATGGTGTCGATGGGGAACACGTCGATTCGTGAGAAGGCGGTACGGTCGCAGATCGCTTCCGCCATTGACGTGGTCGTGCACCTGGCCCGACTGTCGGACGGAAAGCGGAAGGTCATGGCCATTTCCGAGATTTCGGGCATGGAGGGCGAAATCATTACCATGCAGGAGATCTTCCTCTTCGAGCGCGAAGGCATGGACGAAGACGGGAACGTGCTCGGCCGCTTCCGGGCCACCGGCGTCCGCCCGTCGTTCGCCGAGCGGCTGCAGGCGTACGGGGTGGACCTGGGCGAGACGCTCTTCGCGGAGCCGGTCAACGTCGGCGGATCGAGGAAGCGCTGACGCATGGACGCGCTCCTCTCCTCCCAGTACTTCGCCGCGGCGATCGCCTTCATCGCGATGGCGCTCGCCATCGTCGCCCTCGCGCTCTTCTGGGAGGGCGCGCGGATCCTCAGGAGACGAAGGAACGTCGGGAAGGAGCTGAAGAAGCTCACCGGGAAGGAATTCGGCGGCGATCGCTCGGATTCCCTGGGCCTGCTGAAGGAGGACAGGGGTGAGCTTCCGGAGTGGCTGCAGCCCGTGGCGGCGCGGATTCCCCGACTCTCGGACGTCCAGCTCGCCCTCGAACAGGCACGTTCGAACTGGTCCGTGGGAACGTTCCTGCTCCTGACCGGCGGATTTGCGTTGGCGGCCGGCGCGCTGACCTCGGTCTTCAGCGGGAGCTTTCTGATCGGACTTGCGGGTGCCGGCGCGGGTGGCTCGATCCCCTACATGATGTTGGCCCGGAAGCGGGCCAAGCGAATGGCCGCCTTCGAGGAGCAGTTTCCCGAGGTCATCGACCTGCTGGCGCGTTCCGCCCGGGCAGGCCATGCACTACAGGCCGGTCTCCAGGAGGTGTCGGAAGAAGCTCCCGACCCCTGTGGGGAGGAGTTCCGACAGGTGTTCGAGGAGCAGCGCTTCGGTCTTCCGCTGGGTGAGTCGCTTCTCGGGCTCGGGGACCGTGTCGACCTCGTGGACGTCCGCATGTTCGTCACCTCGGTCATGATCCAGAAGGAGACCGGGGGCAACCTGGCCGAGAACCTCGACAACCTGTCGCGCCTGATTCGTGCCCGTTTCCGTTTCAAGCGGCAGATCAACACCCATTCGGCCCATGGGCGCATGACCGGCATGGTGCTGGGGCTGGCACCCATCGTGGCGGGAATTCTGCTTTACCTGCTGAATCCCGAGTACATGCGCCTTCTCTTCACGGAAGACGTGGGCCGCCTCATGCTGGGCGCTGGAGTGTTCCTGCAGCTCGTCGGATTTTACGTGATCCGGCGAATGACCCAGATCGAGTACTGAGGCCTGGCCGATGATCTACCTCGTCGTACTTCTGATCAGCCTCTCGGTGATGCTCCTGATCATGGGGGTCGGGGCCGCCGTGACCGGACAGGGTCGCGTGGTGCGCCAGCGACTGACCGAAGTCCGCACCGGGAGCATGTCGAAGGAGGTGGAGGCGCGCCGCCGCCGATCCGCCCGCCGGGACTCGCTGCAGCAGTTCCTGGAGGCGCTGGGGGGTCGCGTTGCGAACCCCCAGTCCACGCGTTACGGCCCATTGGCCCGCAAGCTCGCCGAGGCCGGTTATCGGCATCCGAACGTCGTCCTGATCTACATGGGCGTGCGGGCGCTCTCGGCCTTCGTGTTCCTGCTATTCGGAATGTTCCTCGCGAACTTCGTTGGGCCGGAGCCCGCCCTCCGGCTCCTCGTGATGTTCGGACTGGCGCTCCTCGGATGGATGGTCCCCTTCATGATCGTGAAGCGGAAAGCCGCCGAGCGCCGGAAGGCACTGAACCGGGGGCTGGCCGATGCGCTCGACCTGATGGTGGTCTGCGTCGAGGCGGGGCTCGGTGTGAACCAGGCGCTGATGCGCGTGGCCGAAGAGACCGACCGGGTGAGCCCCGAGATCTCGGACGAACTCACCATGGTGACGCTCGAAATGCGGGCCGGCACGCCGCGCGAAGACGCGCTCAGGAACCTGGCCACGCGCACCGAGAACGAGGACATCCGGTCCTGGGTCAACATGATGATCCAGACCGACAAGTTCGGGACCTCCATTGCCGATTCACTCCGCATTCACTCCGACACCCTTCGCACGAAGCGTCAGCAGCGCGCGGAGGAGGCAGCGGCGAAGCTTACGGTGAAGATGCTGATCCCCCTCGTGATCTTCGTCTTCCCGGCCATCTTCATCGTGATTCTCGGACCCGCGTTCATCACGCTGAGGGATGCGTTCGGTTCGGGCGGGATCATGTGATCGCGGATGGCCGCAGTACGAAACGAATCGCGGGGAACCAGCCTGGGTGACCGGATTGGCGTGGCCGACCGCTACCTGACCCGGCTGCGTGGCCTGCTTGGACGACCGGGCCTCGAGGCCGGGGAAGGACTGCTGATCATCCCCAGCCGGGGGGTGCACATGTTCGGAATGAAGTTCCCCCTCGACGTGCTGCTGCTGGACGACGAACGAAGGGTCAGAAAGCTTTACCCGGGGCTCGAACCGGGGCAGAACACCGGAATGCATCGGGGCATCCGCTACGCGCTGGAGCTCCCGGTGGGAATGATCGAGGCATCGATGACCCAGGAAGGAGACGAGCTCTCGTGGACAACGTGATGACCGAGCCATTCATGCCCGGGCAAGCGCCGGCGCCAAAGGCACCGCCGGGACCGCCGGTTCCACGCAGCATCGAGGAGATCGGGCTTCCGCAGGGGTTTCTGTCGGACCTGATCCTGAAGATGCTCTACACCCGGGGGGCCCTCTCGGGACATCGTCTCGCCTCCTTCATCCGCCTCCCCTTCTGGGCCCTCGACGACGAGCTCGAGGCCTTCCAGAAGCGGAAGCTGGTCGAGGTCCTCCGGTCCGAGGGCGTCGGGCGTCGCGGCTACATTTTCGACCTTACGGGCGAGGGCCGGACGCGGGCGCGTGCGCTGATGGAGGTACTTCCGTACGCCGGCCCTGCGCCGGTACCGCTCGTGAAGTACTCCGAGTGGGTCGAGCGGAAGAGCATCCGCAACGTGCATGTGGGTCCCGCCGACGTGAAGGCCGGGCTCAGTCACCTGGTGCTCGATCATGAGACCGTCGAGCTGATCGGGCCCGCCATCAATGCCGCCCGCTCCATGTTCCTCTACGGGGAGGCCGGAAACGGGAAGTCCACGATCGCCGAGGCGATCGTGAACATCTTCAAGGACGACGTCTACGTGCCCTTCGCGGTCCATGCCGACGGCCAGATCATCCAGGTCTTCGACCCGGTGATCCACCAGCCCATCGACGGAAACCCGCTGAACATCGAGGAAGACAACGACGATCTCGTCACCCTGCCGCCCCCGGAGTACGACGCGCGCTTCATCCGCATCCGTCGTCCCCTGGTCATCGTGGGCGGTGAGCTGACGCTGGACCAGCTCGAGCTGCAGTGGGATCCGCGCTCGGGCGCTTACCAGGCGCCACCGCAGATGAAGGCGAACGGCGGCATCTTCGTGATCGACGACTTCGGCCGGCAGCGCCTCCACCCGCGCGAGCTCCTGAACCGCTGGATGGTTCCCCTGGACCGGGGCGTCGACTTCCTGACCTTCGCCTCGGGGCGGCGAGCCACGATCCCGTTCTCACCCCTCGTGGTCTTCGCCACCAACATGGATCCCTTCGACCTGGTCGAAGAGGCCTTCCTCCGGCGCATCCGGTTCAAGATCGAGATCAAGAGCCCGAACAAGGAGGAGTTCACCGAGATCTTCCGGCGCCTCTGCGGCCGTTACGGCATCGAGTTCGACCGGAACGCGGTGGACTTCGTCTACCGGGACTACTACATCAAGCACGGCATCGCGCCCCGGGGGTGTCACCCCCGCGACCTGATTGCCGACCTGATCGACCTGGGCGCCTTCCTGAGTCGGCCCCCGGCCCTTACGGAAGACATGCTCGACCATGCCTGCAGGTCGTACTTCATGAGCCTCCCGCGCACAGCGGAGTCGAACCATGCCGCCTGAGCCGACTCGTACCAGCTCCACCCCCTGGTGGGATGGAGCCGGCCGTGTTCCGCAGGACTTCGTCGACGCGGGGGTGGCGAAGCTTCGCGAAGACGCGGTGAACGCCGCGCGCTCCGATGCCGAGGTCGACGCCCCGGGGCTCTCCGACCCGGAGCCCTCCGAGGCGGAGCACGAGCTTCGCGACCGCTGTCGCGCCTTCCTCCAGCGGGTGAAGAATGCCGAGCGCAAGGAGGTCGGCCGCGAGGTGGCCGACCTCGAGAGCGCGATCACCTCGGCGCTCCCGCAGGCCACGCTCAAGGTGGACCGCTACGAGCGGCTCACGAACGACCTGACCCGCCTCCGGGTGCGGCGCTCGACGAGGCAGCGCGAGGTGTCGCAGGAGCTCTCGTCCACGAGAACGCGGAAGCGGGGGATTCCCACGAACGTCTACCTCGTGGCCATCTTCTTCCTGGGCTTCGTCGAGTTCTTCGCGAACGCCCCGGTCTTCTCGTCGCTTCTGCCCAGGGACCCGCTCAGCGAGCGGCAGATCCGCCTCCTTTCCGAAACGTCCGAGGGGTGGTTCGCAGGCGCCGAGCGGGTGTTCGCCCACATCTTTCTCAAGCCCGACGCCGCCTTCCTCGCGGCGGGCGTGATCGTCTTCCTGATGGTGCTGGCCCACTTCTTCGGCCACTCGCTCCGGGAGCTCGTGATCCACTGGGACAAGAACGCCCGGAAGGACCGGGTGTCGAGCCGAACCCCCCTCGAGAGCGCCGTGCCGCTCGTGATCACGGGGATAGGGCTCGCGCTCACGCTGGGCGTGCTCTTCGAGTCGCGCGTCATGCTGGGTGCGGTGGGTGAGGAACGGTACGAGCAGGACATTGCCCAGGTGGAGGAGCTGAGGCGGGAGGCCGCGTGGGTCCGCGCCGACGGCGACCTGCTCGGTGCAAACGCCCTCGAGAACCGCGCCGTCGACATGGAAGAAGCCGCCGCAGAGCTCCGCGAGTACGCGGGCTCCATGGCGCGCATGAGCTTCCCGATCCTGCTGTTGAACCTGACGCTCGTGCTGTGCGCCGTGGCCGCGGCCTACTTCCACAAGCACGACGCCCGGGTCGAGGAGTTCAACGAGGACGTCTTCGAAGACGACCGGAAGATCCTCGTGAAAGAGGCCGAGGACACCGCGAACGAGGTCAACGTTCTCCTTGCCGATATCCTGAGAGACATACGAAGGCTTCGCATGGTCTCGGCCGAGGGGAACGAGGAGTGGCGAACGGTGCTCCCGCAGCTTGAGGCCGTGGTATCGCTCTACCGCTCCGAGAACGCCCGGGCCCGTGGGCTCGATTCGAGGAAGATCCCCGCCTTCAAGTCTCCGGTGCGGCTGGCCGAGGAGAACGGCGACCACGGCGGCCTTCCGCTCTTCGAAATGGACACCTCGGAGGCGTACGAGCGGGAACGGCAGATGATCCAGACCCGGTTCGACGGGCTCAGGAAGCGCTACGGAGAGGAGTCGCGGGCATGACGCGGACGATGCGGCGGTGGGGGGTGGCGGTGGCGGGAGTGGCGGTGCTCGCGGCCTGCGGAGGCGGGGAACCCGAGCCCCTGCCCGAGGCCGACCGGCAGCCCAGGCAGTACGTGTTCGTCTACGACCGGTCCACGAGCATCACGGCCGAGGAACTCGACATGTACCAGCGCCTCACGGCGCAGAAGCTGGGTGAGCTGACCCACGGCGACCGGGTGGCCGCCATCGAGCTGCTCCAGCTTTCGCTGGACGAGAGCCCCATGCGCTGGGCGCAGCGGGTTCCCGAACGCGAGTTCCAGAACAGGGTCATGGAGCGGGACTCGGTGAGCCGGGCCCGCTTCCTCACGGATGCCCGCGACTACCTGCGGCGCTTCACCGACCCGGCAGGGCGCGACAACTTCATGGGGACCGACATCCTGTCGACCCTCTTCGACGTCGCGGAAGAGATCCGCGCCTTTCCACAGCACCAGTCCACGGTGATCCTCTTCAGCGACATGCTGCAGGCGACCCAGGAAATGAACATGGAGGGGCTCATTCGCATGCCCCCCGCGAACTGGGTCGATGAGCGGGCCTCGCAGGGGCGGCTTCCCGACTTCGGCGGTGCCTGCGTGGTCGTGGTCGGCGCCCGCACCGACACGCAGGCGGGCCAGATCGTGAAGGCCTTCTGGGAAGAGTACTTCCAGGCCACGAACGGGCGGTTGAGCGACCGGAACTACTCCTACAGGCCGGTGCAGATTCCCGCGGATCCCTGCGGGTGAACCGGGGAGCATGAACGCCGAGACCGGGGCTGGTACCGGTCGGCGTGGTGGGCACCGGGAGGCCGATCAACCCGTTTGGCCGTTCTTCGTTGCGCTCGTAGTTGCATGGGCGGCGGTGCAACTCGCCGCGCCTCTCTCGCTTGGCGTCGAGCTCTACAGAGGTGCCCAGCTCGACAGCGACGGTTACACGCGCCTCTTGAGAGTGCAGCAGCTCTTGGCCGGGGAGGGGTGGTTCCAGACGCGCCTCGTGCATTCCAACTGGCCGTGGGGTGACCCCAACCACTGGACGCGTCCGCTTGACGTCCTGATCGTGGGGCTCGCTCTGCCGGTCACGCCTCTGCTCGGGTCCGCGGGTGCCCTGACCCTCGCCGGCTCCCTCGTTTCGCCGCTCCTCCACCTCGCGGCGTGCATCGCCATGTTCTGGGCGGTGGCACCCGTTGCTTCGCGCGAAGCGAGGGTTTTCGCCATGCCCGCCCTGCTCGCCCAGCCCGGGGCACTCGCGTACGGGACGCTCGGGCGAGCGGACCACCACATGCTTCTCGTGCTCCTCACCCTGGTGGCGATCGGGGCCTGGATCCGCGTGCTGCGAGCCCCGCAAGAGGTCCGCCCCACGCTCGTTGCGGGTGTTGCATGCGGATCGGCGCTCTGGGTGAGCCCCGAAGGACTGTTGCCCATCGGTCTCGTGTTCGGCGCCGCGGGGGCTTCGTGGCTCGTACGCGGAGAGGGCATCGCTGCGGCGGCCTTGCGCTTTACAGGCGCCCTGGCCGCCACTGTCGCCTTGGCCATCGTGGTGGAGAGACCTCCGGCCGAGTGGTTCGCTGCCGAGTACGATCGGATCTCCGTGGCGCAGATCACGATGTGCGCACTTGCAGCCGCCTTCTGGGTCGGCGCCCACCTGCTTGACCGACGGGGCGCGCCGCGCCGGTTGAGAACCGGCTTCGTCGCCGGGGCGGCTCCCCTTCTCGTCCTGCTCCTCCACGGACTGCATCCGGGCTACTACCAGGGGCCCGGTGCCCACATCCACCCGGAGCTCGACGCGCTGATCATGCCCTACATCGAGGAGCTTCAGCCTCTCTTCGGGTGGGGCCTGGCCGCGCTTTCGGACGTCCTGGTTCAACTTGGCGGTGCGCTGATCGCCGGCCCGCTCGTCATCGTCGCGTGGAAACGGACTCGAGAACCCGGGCGGGCGGACGGGTTTCTCCTGATCCTTGCGGCGCTTTGCGTCTTCGTCGTCCTTGCCGGTCTCCAGAGGCGCTTCCTGGGGTACGCCGGAATCGGGATCGCCTTGGGTCTCGTTCCGGCCATCGACATGCTGTTCAAGTCGGCCCAACGGATACCCGAGGGAGTGAAGCGCAGGCTTGTCCGGATCGGAGGACTGGCCGGACTGCTGGCGGGGCCGCTCCTCGTCGGGGGCCTGCTGGGGCTCGCGCCCGGGGCGCAGGCAGCGAACTTGCAAGATGAGGGCGTCGCCTGCAGTGTGCCGGCTGCTGCCGGGTTGCTGGCCGACCCGAGCGGGTTCGGATCACACGCACGGACGGTTGCGGTTCACATCAACATGGGACCCGAGATCGCATGGAGAACCGGCCACCGCATCGTTTCGGGGCCCTACCACCGGAGTCACCACGGAATGCTTGACCTGGTCGAGACGTTCACGACACCCGACGAGGCGGTCTGGAGAGGGCACTTGCAGAGCCGTGAGGTCGAGGTGGTGCTTCTTTGCCCCTCCACCGATGCGGGGTTCCTCGGGACCGGGCCGGAGGAAAGCCTGTATCACTTGCTCCTCCGGGGACCGATACCATCCGGATTCGCGGAGCAGCCGTTGCCGGAGTCGGCCGGTCTCGAGGGATTCCGGCTGTTCGAGTGGCTTGACGCGAGGCCGACCCCATGATCGAGCATGCACGGGAGGACGGGCCGCTTGACCTGACCGTCGTGATCCCATGCCTCAACGAGCATGAGACCGTCGAGATCTGCGTGCGGAAAGCCTTGGCCGGGATCGAAGCATCGGGCAAGACCGGCGAGGTGGTTGTAGCCGACAACGGGAGTACCGACGGATCGATCGAGCTCGCGGAATCTGCCGGCGCACGGGTCGTGCACGTGCCGGAGAAGGGATACGGGGCGGCGCTCCTGGGAGGTATCGCGGCTGCGCGCGGTCGATGGATCATCATGGGGGACGCCGACGACAGTTACGACTTTCTCCAGATTCCCAGGTTCGTCGAACGGCTGGAGGAGGGCTACGACCTTGTCCAGGGGTGTCGCCTCCCATCCGGCGGTGGAACCGTCGAGCCCGGGGCCATGCCGTTCCTGCATCGGTACCTCGGAAACCCAGGGTTCTCCATCCTGGCCCGCTGGTGGTTCGGGCTGTCCGCGCATGATGTGCACTGCGGAATGCGTGGGTTCAAGCGGGAGATGGTCGGCGAAATCGGACTCCGGTGCCTGGGCATGGAGTTCGCCACCGAGATGCTCATCAAGGCCCAGCTCCATGAGCGAAGCATGACAGAGATCCCCATCACGCTCCACCGGGACGGCCGCGTGACGGGCTCACCGCACCTGAGAACCTTTCGCGATGGCTGGCGGCACCTTCGCTTCTACCTGCTCTACAGCCCGACCTGGCTGTTCCTCGTGCCGGGGCTGCTTCTGGGTGCGCTCGGACTTGGCGGCTCGGCCGTGGCGCTGAGTGGCATGAGGCTGGGCGGAATCCACTTCGACGTCAGTACGCTGCTGGTTTCCGCGTGCGCGATCGTGGTGGGATACCAGGCGATCATCTTCGGATTCCTGACCCGGATCTACGGAGTGACGCAAGAGCTCTTTCCACATCGGCCACGGTTTGACGACTGGTTCGAGATCGTGAACCTCGAGCGTGGTCTGGTCATCGGTTTCGCGATGGCGGTCCTGGGGGCCGGACTCCTGGCCTGGGCAGTCGCGGACTGGGCCGCGCAGGACTTCGGTCCTCTCGACTACCAGCGAACGCTTCGGATCGTGATTCCGGGATCCACGCTCCTGGTGCTTGGGGTTCAGACGATCTTCTCGAGCTTCTTCTTCAGCCTCCTGGGTCTGCGCACCCGATGA
The DNA here is from genome assembly GCA_050485725.1 of Gemmatimonadales bacterium. Lineage (GTDB taxonomy): Bacteria > Gemmatimonadota > Gemmatimonadetes > Longimicrobiales > Gaopeijiaceae > SKNW01. The sequence goes on from JBJHBX010000002.1 coordinate 18,208, forward strand.
GTTCAGTGGGTACGCTCCACGCGCCCGTGTTCGAGCGGCGAATACGCGTCCTCTCGAGACACCTGGGTGAGCTCATCCCGAACAATGTGACGGTTCTCGATCTCGGTTGCGGGAATGGCCGCCTGGCCGAGCTCGTCGCTCGACACAGGCAGGATATCCGCTTCCTTGGTGCCGACCCGCTGATTCGGGAGAGCGTCGCGATCCCTGCGGCGTGCGCGGACGGAACGAAGCTGCCGTTCGGCGATGGCGCGGTCGACGGAGTCATGCTCATAGACGTGCTTCATCACACCACCGAGCCGCTCGATGTGCTGCGCGAGGCGGCCCGCGTGGCGTCGCGGTTCGTTGTGATCAAGGACCACTTGGCGAACGGACCTGTATCGCGGGCCACGCTTCGCTTGATGGACTGGGTCGGAAACGCGCGCTACGGCGTGAACCTTCCCTACAACTACCTGAGCACGCCCGAGTGGAAGAAGGCCTTCGAAGACGCCGGACTCGAGCCAAGTGAGGAGCGGGACCGTCTCGGGCTCTACCCCCGGCCGCTCACCTGGGCCTTCGATGCGTCCCTCCACTTCGTCTCCCGCTTCGAGAAGCGGGGGGGAGGCCACGCTTGAACGAGGCTGATCATCCCGCCCCACCCCGCTGGGCCGCGTTCGGGGTCGCACTCGCCCTGCTGGCCCTCGGCTTACGCATCCTCGCGAACGTCCGAGGGGTCGACCTCGACCTCTACCACGAAATGGCGCTTTTCCGGGAAGTGCTCCAACTCGGATACTTCCCGCGGGAGGACCCGTTCGCCTTCACACCCACGGTCTACCCGTTCGTGCACCACGAGTGGGGGACCGGAGGAATCGCGTACTTCTTGACTGTCACGCTGGGGCTGGGGCTTGCGGGCCTGTCCGCGCTTCGGCTGGTGCTTCTCGGCGGCATTGTGGCTCTGTGCGTGGCGGTGGCTCGCCGGCGCGGGGCGACGGGGGTGGAGCTGGCGGTGCTCGCTCCGCTTGCGATCCTTCTCGTTTGGACCGGCCTCGCTCCGGTGCGGGCCCACCTGTTCACCTTCTTCCTTCTGGCCCTGCTCCTCTGGTTCCTGGAACTGGATCGGGCAGGGTCGAGACGATGGATCGCGGCGTGGGTGGTGGTGGTGGTTGCCTGGCTGAACCTGCACGCGGGCGTAGTGGTGGGAATGGGAATGCTCGGTCTGTATGCCGTGGAGTCCATCTGGCGGGCCAGGGGCCGGGTCGGAACGGCCGCTGCCGTCCGCGCGAACCTGCACCTCGTGCTTGCGACGGCAGTGACGCTTCCGCTGCTCCTCGTGAACCCGTACGGACTCGACTACATACCGTTCCTCTGGGAGGCAATCCTCCTCGATCGTCCCATGATCATCGAGTGGCAGTCCCTGTGGACGCCACCGAACCGCACCGAGGTCCTGCCCTTCTGGTTGGCGACGGTGCTGATCGCCGGGTACGCCTGGGTCCGTGCCGACGAGGACCGCCGACAGCTACCCGCCCTGCTTCTCCTTGCCGTCGCGGCGTTCGTCTCGTTTCGCAGCATCCGGATCCTCCCGATCTACATGGTCGTCTGGATCGCCTACGTTCCGCCGCTGCTCGCCTCGACGCCGGTCGCACCCATCATTCATCGGGCCTGGCAGCGTCATGCCAGGGCCATCGGCGGCGTGCTCCTCGTGCTCGGAACGGTGGGCCTTGGGGTCGCGATTTCCAGGGGCGCCCTGACCGTCGAGGTGCCGACGGATCCGGATGGCAGGAACCCGTTCCCGGCCGGCGCCGTGAAATACCTGGCGGACGAGGGGTTCGAGGGAAACGTGATGACGCCGTTCGGCGTAGGTGCCTACGTCATGTGGCACCTCTACCCCGCGGTGAAGGTCGGCCTGGACAGCCGTTACGAGGTGGCCTATCCGACGGAACAGGCCGATGAAACCATGCGGGTCTACGCCGGCCTCACCGGGGAACCCGACGCATGGCTCGAGTTCATGGACCGGTTTCCCACCCACCTCATCCTGGTCCGCCCGGTGATGTCCCTCCATGATCTGATCATGGACCACAGCGAAATGGCTCCGCAGCCCGCGTGGATCGAGGTCTATCGGGATGACGCGTACGTGCTCTTCGGTCGCCCGGAGGTGGCGGCGAGGCTTTCGCGGGTGGATCGCAGAGGGGACGAGATTCGTGGTGCCTTCCCCGCGATCAGGGACTGATTTGACGGCGATCGCCCCGGGTCGAGCGAAGTTCGCGAATGCTTCCCGTTCCGGATGAGGGCGGCACACACCTAGAGCTTCCAGGGCCAGCGTCCTCCCAGCTCACGGTCCGCCACGAGGAAGACGAGGAGTAGGATCAGAGGTGCTGCGGGAATCGCGGCCGCGTTTCCGAGGACCGTGATGTACGGTAAAGACCATGCCAGCAGAATGCTTCGCTCTACCCACGTACCAACGTGCTCCGAGGCACCTAACGCCCGAACACCTCGGCCCGGAAGTGCGAACATGGCTCCGGCGAGCACGAGGGTCAGATCGTAGACATGGATGTAGGGAATGAGCAGCGAGGTGCCGAGGACAACCAACGCCCCTCGATGTGCTTCGACGGTGCTCCGAAGCACGCGGAGGACCAGGAACGCGAAGAGTGGCAGGACCACGATGGCATGGAGCGCAAGTGCCTTGTTCCCGTCCTCGAGCATGATCCTGGCCGCCATGAAGACGGACGGGATCATGTAGATGAAGGGCCCGGTCCCTTCCCGCTCGAACCGCGCCAGCGCGGGGACGGTCAGGGACAGATAATCGCGCCAAACGCCAAGCCCAGCACCCCATGTCACAAGGGCGCCCGCAGCGAGAACCCCCAGGGCGGTCAGGACGATCCGCTTCCAGCGCCTCTCCGCTACCCATGCCAAGGGGAGCAGCACTCCGAGCTGGGGTTTGATGGAGAGAATGGTGGCCGCCACCACCGCCGGCGCGGTAGAGGCGCGGCCACCGGCCAGGGCACCGAGCAGCAGCCCGACCATGAGGTTTCCGGATTGGCCGAGGAAGGCGCACATCAGCGCTGCAGGGGAGAGCACGAGAATAATGGTTAGCTCCGTGGCCAGGCCGAGCCGGCGGGCCCCCCACCACAGCGTGGCAAGACCCAGGATGGACCAGGCAACGAGCCCCACGGCGTAGCTGAAGAGCCCGAACGGCCAAGCCAGAAGGAGCGAGTGCGGAGGGTACGCCCACAGCCGAAAGCCGATGAAGGTCCCAATGACGTCTGCCTGGTAGGCCATGAACAGATCGGGGTTGTAGACGTCGGCGAGTCTGCCCTCGAGAAGGAGGCGGCCCACTGTCCACAGGTTCACGTAATCCCCGCCCACGGGCGTGTGGCCGCCTGCAAGCAGGAGCCCATCCGCACCGCGCGACTCGATGACTACCAGGAGCGCAACGGCAAGGAAATGGACGCCGGTCAGGATCAGGAGCACAGGCCGGAGCGGAAAGACCGTGCTGCTTGCTCGGTTCAGAAACGTCACGAGCTGGTTGCCAACGCTTGCGGGTCAGGTGCGCCGGGTGAACGGGGTCGATACTGGGCCAGTCGGAGCGCCCGGATGAAGTGTCACGGGCTCCGGGCTTGAAGCAGGAGCCACACGAGAAGTGCCCAGAGTAGAAGCGGAGACGCCGGAATCCGCACGATGCCGAGGAGGACCGATGCGAGAGGAAGGAGCGTCACGGCGGTCAGCAGCGTGTTCCAGTTAAGGCGGCCGGGTAGTGCAACTGCTTGGACCCGGTTGACCGCAGCGACCGACCCGATGACGGCCAGGTCATAGGAAAGCGCATATGGCGTGAAGAGGAAGGTAGCGACCATCAAGATGGAGGCCCGCCTTCCTGCGTCGGATGCGCGGACGAATCCGAAGCACGCCAACAGTACCGCAGGAATCGCCGATAGAAGATGGGCACGTAGGGCCGATTCTCCCTCGAACCCGAGAACGCGCAAGCTCCCGAACACCGTGGGCATCATCAGCAGGAAACTTCCTTCCCCCTCAATCATGAGGAAGCTCTGAAACGGAGCCGTACTCGAGAAATAGGCCCGCCACGACTCAATGCCGAGGAGGTACGACGACAGGAGGAAAAGAACCCCTACGGTCATGCAGGCCGAGCCGATCGTCTGCCATCGCTTCTCGAACAGGAGCAGGATCGGGACGAGAAGTCCGTACTGGGGCTTCACGGTCAGGAGTCCGAAAACGACGCCGGCCAGGATCGGGCGATGCTCCCGCCACGTCAGTCCAAACAGAAGTAGCCCGCCGAAGAGCAGGCCGTTCTGACCCGCCACGATGTTCATCAGGATTCCGGGTACCAGGAGGGCCCAGAGGCGTCCCCGGTCCGACGCCTCGACGTTCCCAGCGAAACCGTGGGTACCCGCGACAAAGAGCGCGCCCGTCACCACCATGAACGCGGCGAAAGCGGCGGGATATCCGACCAGGCCCAGAGGCCAGATGAGCAGCAGGTAGTGGGGAGGGTAGCTCCAGTTTCGCTCGTCCTGCTCCGCGCCTAGGGCGGCCCTCATCCCGTCGATGTAGTCGGTGGCCGGTGCGAAAATGGCCTCCGGTTGCCCCGAAACGAACAGGTTCGCCGCGAACCAGTAATTGGAAAAATCCGTGCGCGTAAACCACCCCGGTGGTTCGGCCCCGAAGACTGCGCGGAAGAGAGCACCCGCCGCCGCGGCAGCCAGCGCGACCGCGGCGATCTGGATCCAGATCCGGCGGGCGTCCGGGGACTCGCGGTCGGGTCGAATGGTCTCGGACATCCGCGAATGTTGCCCTCAGTCCCGCCTGAGCGCTACCCCTTCCGCGCACGCCCCAACCCTCGCTGCGTCAACTGCACCTCCACTCCCCACGCCGACTCTGGTGTCGGGAACAACTCTCCGTCCCCGCTGGGCCATGGAGTCAGCGGATGACTGGAGTTGACCCGGTTCCGTGGACACCTCGAGAATGAGGCAGCAAGGAGGAGTCCACGATGCAGAAAGGTCATTCGCCGTACCCGCCGGAGTACAAGCGGGAGATGGTAGAACGGGTGCGGTCGGGCCGGACGCCGGAGGAGCTGGCCCGGGAGTTTGAGCTCTCAGCGGGGGCGATTCGGAACTGGGTGCGCCAGGCTGAGCTGGATGAGGGCGGCCGCAGCGACGGTCTGACGTCGGACGAACGAGAAGAGCTTCGGCGGCTGAAGCGGGAGAACAAGCATCTTCGCATGGAGCGCGAGATCCTAAAGGAAGCCGCGACCTGGTTCGCTGGGGAGAGCACCTCGATCCCCGATCGGGATTCGAGTTCGTGAGGGCGAATCAGGCCGCGTTTCCTGTCCGCGCGCTGTGCCGGGTGCTGGGTCTTTCCTCCAGTGGGTACTACGCGTGGCGGAGCCGGCCACCGTCGGAGCGAAGGCGCCGGGACGCGGAACTGGCTGTGAAGATCCGAAGGGTGCACGCCGAGAGCCGGGAGATCTACGGGCGCCCTCGGATCTTCGCCGATCTGAAGGAGAGCGGTGAACGGGTCGGCGAGAAGCGTGTCGGACGGATCATGAGGCAGGAAGGGATCCTTGGCGTCACGCGCAGGCGCCGCGGACCCAAGACCACGAAGCGAAACCCCGACGCCGGGTCCGCTCCGGACCTGGTCGACCGCAACTTCACGGCAGACGGCCCCGACCGGCTCTGGGTCGCCGACATCACCTACGTCCCGACCTGGTCGGGCTTCCTGTACCTGGCCGTGGTGCTGGACGCGTGGAGCCGTCGGATCGTAGGCTGGGCCATGGCCACGCACCTCAGGACGGAGCTCGTTCTGGACGCGCTCAACATGGCCACCTGGCAGCGTCGGCCGAAACAGGTGATTCATCACTCGGACCAAGGGACCCAAGGCGGATTCAACCGGTCGTCGCAACACCGGGGTTCATGGTGGAACTCAGGAAGCGGTCGAGCGCTTCCGCGGGGGTCTTCCAGTCGAGAGTCTTGCGCGGCCGGGTGTTGAGGGCAAGCGCGACGGCTGCGAGTTCCTCTGCTCCGTGGACGCTCAGGTCCGTGCCTTTCGGGAAATACTGCCGAAGCAGCCCGTTGGTGTTCTCGTTCGTACCACGCTGCCAGGGGCTCCGGGGGTCACAGAAGTAGATGTTCATTCCCGTATCGACGCGTAGCTTGGCGTGCTGGGCCATCTCTGCACCCTGGTCCCACGTCAGCGACCTTCGGAGCTGCTCGGGAAGATCTCCGATGGCCAAGGCAATCGCATCCCGCACAGCCTCGGCCCCGTGACCGGCAAAGGCACGTTTTTGCCCGGGGGCCGGCCCCTGTTGATCGTCCGGGACCGGCGGGAGATGGAGAAGGAGGGTGAAGCGCGTCGTCCGTTCCACGAGTGTGCCGATGGCGGACCTCCTCAGTCCGATGATGAGATCACCCTCCCAATGGCCGGGCACGGCTCGGTCATCCACTTCGGCCGGACGGGCACTGATCCGGACGTCGGGGCTGACGAAGGATTTCCCACGGGCGCGGCGACGTTCCCGTGGGACACGCAGAGCGCGCCCCGTTCGCAGACAGGCGGTCAGCTCTCGGCGAAGTGCCCCCCGGCCCTGAACGTAGAGAGCCCGATAGATGGCCTCGTGGCTGATGCGCATGGTGTCGTCATCGGGGAAGTCGAGCCGCAAGCGGTGAGCGATCTGCTGCGGACTCCAGGCTCGAGCCCAGCGGCGTGGCTTCCGTGGACCGTGTCGGCGACCTGTCCATGGTACCTTGGGTCCGGGTACCCGAGATCCATCCTGAGCCAGGATTGCCCCAGAAAGCCGGTCCTGCACGTAGGTCCGGAGCGCCTCGTTCATCGACAACCTCGATGGCTTCGGGCGCCTTGCCGAGCGGTCCGCATGCCACTGAGCCGTTGTGGCTCGATAGGCCAAGCTCCCGCTCCGGGTCGCGGCGTTCCGCCGGAGCTCCCGGGAGATCGTTGAAGGGGCTCGTCCCATCCGGCGGGCGATCTCGCGAACGCCCATGGCTTGGGCGCGAAGAAGCGCGATCTCCTCGCGATCCGAGAAACAGAGGTAGCGGCTCGACGGTGTCGGTGCCGACGCCGCCAGGTGAGAAGGTGGCATGCCTCCAGCCTCCCGAAACCAGCGCCCACCCACGGCCGGAGAAACCCCCGCGGAGATCGCAGCGGCCTCACTTGACTCCCCCGCTGCAATCCTCGCCCAGAATCGGACTCGCTCCTCGCGCCTGGCCACCGTGGGGCGCCCGGGAGACCGGAGTGGCCTTCGTCCGGACCGGTCCGGACTTCGCTTGCGGCGCATCGCCATCGCAACAGCCTCCTTCGCGGTGTTGCGACGACCGGTTGAATCCGCCCAATACACTTCCATCGTCTTCGGCCTCCGATGCAAGCATGCTGGTGTCCGTCCCTCCATGGGCTCCGTCGGCGATGCCTACGACAACGCCATGGCCGAGTCCATTTTCGCCAGCCTCGAGTGCGAGCTCCTGGACCGCAGGGTCATCAGGACCCAGGTCGAGGCGCGCATGGAGGACTTCCGGTACTACAACCCGAACCGCCGGCACTCGGCCCACGGGTACCTCTCGCCCCTGCGCTTCGAGGCGGAGCACGGGGCCCGGGTCCGCCCCACGCTGGCGCCTCCGACTCATTCGCCCCATCCTTCCCTCGCGGAAGGCTCTGCGCTCTACTCCGCTGCGGAGCCTTTCGACTCCCCGGGTAGAAGGTGGGCAGGTAGTCACGGTTCCTCAGTTCTCACCTGTCCACTGAAACGGGGGAGCTCCAGTTCCTGCGTCTTTGGCCCGCTATGGCGCCACCGCCCCCTCATGTGCATCCTTCCCCCTGCCGCAGAGCTCCCGCCGGTTTCGCCTCGTGCTTTCCGTCACCGGCGAACTTGAGAGACAGACGACGCGAACCCGCCGCCCTCCCAAAATATTCCTCCTCGCACGGGAACTCGGAGTCCGACCTTGCACGCCTTCCCAAACCGCTGATGAACCAGTTCGACCGGTCTGCCACTCCACCCTTCCACAAGGTGCTGGGGACGTGGGTGCAGTCGCACACGATCGAATCCTTGCAGGAACTCACGGCGAGGGCGATTCGTCTCCGAGAGAAAGTGGTGATCGGCCACCACAACCTCAACAGCGTCCGTCTCTTTCATCGGGATCCGCTCATGCGGCGGTTCTACGAGACCTGCGATGGGATCCACATAGATGGCATGCCCCTCGTCTGGTGGGGGCGCCTCATCGGACACCCGCTTCGTCCTCGGCACCGAGTTACCTACGTGGACTGGGTTCCGACGCTGATGCATGATGCTGCACATTCCGAGTGGAGAGTGTTTTACCTCGGGTCGAGACCCAACGTGGCGGAAGCTGCCGCTTCGAGGTTGCGCCAGGCGCACGCGGGGCTTCAGCTTCGCACCAGGCACGGGTACTTCGATATCGCCGACCCTTCCACGAACAGGGCCGTCATCGATGAGATCGGTGCCTTCCAGACCAACATTCTGATGGTCGGGATGGGAATGCCGAGACAGGAGCACTGGGTCCTTAGCCAGAGGCAGGTCATCCCCGCCAACGTGGTTCTAGTGAGCGGGGCGGCGTTCGACTATGTCTCCGGGGTCATTCCGACGCCGCCGAGGTGGATGGGGGGCGTGAGCCTCGAGTGGCTGTTCCGACTGGTAAGTGAGCCGAAGCGACTGTCGAAACGGTATCTGATCGATCCTTGGCAGCTCCTGCCTTGGATGGTCAAGGACGTGCGAGAGCGGCTCCGCGCTTCCCAGCCCGAGCCCCGCCGGGACTCGCAGGAAGGAGGAGGAACCGGTGAGCATCCCTAATCTGTCCGAGCGGACCACCGACGCTGACCTTCGTTGGGTCAGCCAGACTCTGAGCGCGGCGGGCATCAGGTTCTGGCTCGACAGCGGGACGTTGCTTGGGATCGTGCGGGACGGCCGGCTTCTTCCGGGCGATCCAGACATTGATCTTTCGATCTGGGAAGACGAACTGCCGACCCTGCTCGGTCTGGCTGGGAAGTTCGAGTCCGGCGGGTACCGGTGCAGGGTCGAGGCCCTCGGCGGTGTGGTCTTCAACCTCACTCTGATCCCGAGGCTCGGATCCGGGAGGCGACGGATCGATGTCTGCGCGTACAGGCGGTCGAATGGCCGCGCATGGGCTCCAGCCCTGCTTCCACGGACCCGAATGAGGAAGGCGCGAAGTGGGTTGCCCTGGTTGAGAACGCCTTGGGACCTCTTTCTGCACGCGCTCTGGGCCCGGGGCGTTCGGCGGCTGGATATCGACCAGTGGCCATGGCGAACGTTCTTCCGGCTCAAGACCTGGTGGATCCCTGCGGAGTACTTCGAGCGGATTGAGCGTGGCCATCCCTCATGGCTCCCGATTCCCCGTGAGCCCGGAGATTACCTTTCGTTTCGATACGGGGCCTGGGAGGTTCCGGCGGAGAAGTGGTCCTACTGGGACGACGACCGAGGCTTGGCGCCACGGACGCCTCGGGAGATGGTCATTGAAGCGTCGAGTTCGTGAGACGTGCCTCCCGAGAGCGATGAAGGCGGTGCTGACCGGTTCGGGCAGGCTCGCCGCCCGGGTCGCTTACGGGTCCTGTCACGAGCGCAGGCGTTGCAGGGCGTCCTGTGCGAGGAGCAGGGCTACGTCCGGACTGACCTGACCAGGGTGGTTGTTCGCCCGCCCTGGAGCGATCAGTTCACCCTTCAAAGCGGCGAGTTCGTTGGGTCCGATACCGCACCCAGCAATGGCCGCGCCCACTCCGAGCTGGCCAAGCAACGCGGAAAGCCGTTCGCTCAGGGCCGAGGCAGAGGCTTCACCCACCGAAGCGGCAAGCCGTTCGAACCTGCCGGGATCGCTTGCCGCACTGAAGTCGAGAATTGAAGGGAGGGTGAACGCACAGGCCAGCCCATGTGAAAGTCCGTGATGTGCCGTGAGAGGGTAGGAGATGGAGTGCGCCAGGGAGGTCCGCGTCTGGGCGATCGCCAGCCCGGCCATGAGGCTGGCTCCCATGAGATGGGTGCGGAGAGTCAGGTCGTCCAGACGCCGGGTGAGGGGCAACAGGTTCTCCAGGGCCAAGTGGACTGCGCGACACGCGAGGGCGTCCGTCAAGGGAGTCGCTCGGCGATTCCAGAAGGCTTCCAACCCCTGCGAAAGCGCGTCCAGGCCGGTGTTGACAGTGGTCTGCCGCGAAGCCGTCAAGGTGAGCCCAGGATCGACCAGCGCTGACCGGGGGAAGAGGCCGACCCCCGAAAGGGAATGCTTTCGGCGGGTCGCCCGGTCCCAGACCGTGGCGAAGGGTGTTACCTCGGAACCGGTTCCCGCGGTCGTTGGGATCGCGATGACGGGTATGCACTGGTCGGCGGAGGGCGACTCCCCTCGTTCGACCGCGACGCCGAGGGGGTCTCCTTCGAGACCGGACCCGAGGGCGAAGCTGAGGACCTTTGCGGAATCAATCGTGCTCCCCCCACCGATGGCAACGATCACATCGGACTCGCGAGGGAGGGAGTTCACTTGACCGACAAGCTTCGCGATATCCGGGTTCTCGACAACGCCGGTGAAGCGTCGGACGTCACGCCCCCCGAGCAGAGCCTGGACTTGTTCCACGTGCCCGCGTCGAACGGCACCTTCGGTACTGACCAACAGCACCTTGGAGAGACCCTCGAGGGAAGCTGGGAGTCCGAGAAGGGCTCCCACTCCGAAGTTGATGCTGACTGGGTTGTGGTAGGCCCAGGCTCCGTTGGGGAAGGGCGACAATGAATGCAGAGCGGGCCCCGTCACGAGGTCTTCCTGAGATGAGCCATGAAGCCTTGTCGGTTCTCAAGAGGTGTTCCGTGGGGCCGGCCGAGATCCGGACGTGAGCCCTTGCGAACGACCACCTCAAGCAGCAAGGGGCCATCTTGTTCTTCGAGCCTCACGATCGCGTCGTCCAGGTCGGAAAGGTCGGTGACCGTCCACGCGTCGGCGTAGCCGCAGCCGCGGGCGATCGCTGGAAGGTCGATCCTGCCTGCCGCAGTTGGCTGACCGCCAACCGAGTCATGCGACCAGTTGTTCAGAACGATGTGCTTGAAGTTGGAAGGCGCTTCGGTGCCGATGATGGCGAGCGCCCCCATGTGCATGATGACCGAGCCGTCACCGTCGAGACAGATGACCTGGGTGTCCCGCTTCTTCAGGGCGATGCCTAATGCGATCTGGGAGCAGTGTCCCATCGATCCCACCGTAAGGAAGTCCTGGTCGTGCGACCGTCCCGTTCGTTCCCGGACTTCGAAGAGTTCTCTAGACGCCATACCGGTGGTCGAGACGAGAACGTAGTCACCTGTCAGGCGCTGAACGAGTGTCTCGATCGCGTCCTCCCGACGCAGGCTGGTCGGGGCCCCACGGAGCTGCGGAGCCGTCGAGTTCGCAGCGAAGGTTCCCGCGCGGACCAGCAGGACCATTGGCGAAGGTCGACGCTTCGACGACCGTAACGCGCGCGCAATCTGATCGGCAAGCGCCTCCGGCGATCGGGTCAGCACCTCATGCGGAATTTCCAGCGCCTCGAGGAGTGGAACCATGACCCTGCCCTGCTTGGCGTGCTGGGGTTCATCTTCGGTTCCGGGTTCACCCCTCCAGCCCACGAGCAGGATCATGGGGGTTGCGTAGACCTCCGGATCGGCCAGGGAGAGCAGTGGGTTCACTGCGTTCCCGATTCCCGAGTTCTGCATGTAGACCATGGCGGGGCGCCCAGAGGCGAGGAAGTGGCCAGCTGCAATCGCGATGGCCGCACCCTCGTTGGCAGCAATGACATGCTCTCCCGGACCACAGGACTCCGCTATCTGATCACAGAAAGGCCGGAGCAGCGAATCCGGGACGCCTGTGAAGAACGACACGTCATTCCGACGCAGGACCGCCAGCAGGTCGAGCGCTGAGATCACCTACTTCCCTCCGGGAATGAACTCGAGCAGGTGCGAAATAGGCATGAGTTCTTCCTCCAGTTGGCTCGAACGGCCATTCCCAAGGATCGATCGGGCCGTGGACAGCATGGCTGGGTACGCGCTTCGCAGGAGATGGTTCGCGTAGATCACCACGTTCACGCCTGCCGACGCGAGGTCAGCCTCGCGAACCGAGGAGTATGTTGAGGGGACGACCACGAGCGGGACGCGGTCCGTGAAGCCATCGTATCGGTCACAGAAGGCGAACACTTCATCCGGTGTTCCCGCCTTGCTGTGAATCAGCAACGCGTCAGCCCCGGCACCGATGTAGGCCATCGCTCGTTCGCAAGCGTCATCAAGGCCCTTTCCGAGGATGAGACTCTCGATTCTCGCAATGATCATGAATTCTTCAGTCACCTGGGCTCGCTTTCCAATGGCGAGTTTCTTAGAGAAACCCTCGATCGAATCCTGCGTCTGGGCTACGGCAGTGCCGAACAGGGAATTCTTCTTCAGGCCAATCTTGTCCTCGATCACGACTGCCGAGACCCCCAGTCTCTCGAGCGACTTCACGGTGAAGACGAAATGCTCCGGCTTGCCCCCGGTATCGCCATCGTAGATTATGGGCTTCGTGGTTACTTCGAGCACGTCGCCAAGGGTGACGAGCCGGGAACTCAGGTCTACGGCCTCAATGTCGGGCCTTCCTCTGGCGGTCGCGTCGGTCAGGCTGCTTGCCCACATCGCATCGAACTCGATTCTCTGTCCGCCGGCCTCCACGGCGGCGTTCTCGACGATCAGACCGGTGAGGCCGCTGTGCACCTCGAGGCAGCGAACAAGGGGCTTTGCCGAAACCAACCGGCGCAGCAGTCGCCGCCGAACGTCGGGTGTGGTCCCAATCTCCCTCAACGCCCGGTGAAGCTGGGTCGACGAGATCCCTTTCGTGTATTCCACCTCGACGAGTTCACCGCCCCACTCCGCAAGCGTCTCGATCACGCGGCGACGAACGTCAGCCTGGACTCCCGTTCGCCAGTCGTCGCCGTGGACCACGTAATCCGGGCGATATTCTCGGAGGTTCGGGACGTAGTCCAGCGTTTCCTGGGGAACCACGCTCGTGACGCCCTGAAGGTTCTCTACGACGACCTTCCGCTGCTCATACGTCATCATCGGGAGTCGCTTGTAGCTCGCTATGGCTTCGTCTGTTAGAAGGCCGATCATGACGTCACCCAAGCTGCGAGCAGTCTTGATAACGTTTAGGTGGCCGGGATGAACGAGGTCGGCGCTCATGCCAACATAAACAGACTTAGGCATAAAATTGTCGGAGCAAATGGAATGAACGGACGTGATCGACTGGTTCGGCATACGACTGGTCTTGAGCAGCACCTAACTTGGCACGCACACGGTGATCCCGAAAGGCCGACGGAAGAGGTCCCGTGGGGCTGACAAGGAGGCACTGGTCATGGCCAGTGTGGACTTCTGCCCGAGGTCGATACATCCGACTGGGAAGAGAGCGGCCAGTCCGGGGAGTGCCAGCTGAGCGAGCCTTCACGTGGGGCTCGCGAGACCGAAGCGAGACCTACCCTGGGGGACGTGCATGATGCTTCGATCTAGATGGGTACTGGCCGTCATCGACCAGGGCATGTTCTCCATGGGGAACTTCCTGCTCAACCTGTTGCTCGCGCGCTGGCTAGTGGAGGTTACGTATGGTGCATTTGTCACATCGTATGCGGTAGTCCTTCTCGCCGTTACGGTTCAGGCGGCGCTGATCGTTGAGCCAATGCTCGTGCTGGGCGGGCGCAGGTATGGATCAATGATGGAGCTATACCTGCGCGCAGTGAGCATCCTGAACTTCCGGATCGCACTCGTGCTGACGGCCTGTTTGGGTCTAAGCGCGTTAGTGCTGTACCGGGCAGGTCACGGCGGCGTGGCGCTCGCCATGCTAGGAGGTGCCGGAGCCGTCGGGGCTATACTGCTCTTGCACCTCCAGCGCAAGAAGTGCTACGTGATCGACCGCCTGGGGGTGGCAGCGATCGCTAGCACGCTATACCTCTTCCTCGTTCTCGGGGGGATTTCGGTCGCGGCAGACTGGGGTGTGCTCGGGACTCTTGCGGCGTACGTGATTCTCGGGCTGGCCTCCCTCGCGGCCTGTGGGTGGATTCGCTTGGCCCTTTCGAAAGTCATCCCGCGAGCGGTCCCGACCAGGCGAGTGTTGTTCGGAGTGACGGCCGAGCACGCCCGGTACGGGAAGTGGGCGCTCGGGACCGGACTCCTGCTTTGGATCCCCTACAACATCTACTTTCTGGTCCTCCCAGTGGTTGCTGGCCTTGAGGCGAATGCCGGTTTCAAGGCCGTGATGAATCTCATCATGCCTATTGTTCAGGCGAACCTCGCGATTGCGGCAATCATGCTGCCGCTGTTGGCGAAAGCCAGATCTGAATCGTCATTCCGGGACCTCCAGCGGCGCTACAACGTCAGGGTGATTCTCGGATGCATTCTGTACTGGGTGCTCCTTGCGATCTTTGCGGAGCCGCTGGTCCGGGTTGTCTATGGGGGTCGCTACCTTGACTACTCCGGAATTCTCTGGCTGGCCGGCGCCGCCCCCTTGTTCTTTTGGTTGGCGCTGGCTGAACGAACCGCGCTCGGGGCGATCGAGCGTCCGGACCTGGTGTTCTGGGCGAACGCGATCTCGGCCGTTCTCCCTGTTTCCGTGGGTGTGTACCTCACCGTTAGACATGGAGTGACCGGTGCGGTCGCCGGGATCCTCGTGTCGTACGCATGCATGTGGATCGTGCTCCGAGTCTTTCGGATCCGAGCGCAGCGCACTCCGGGATGGATCCGCTCTGCCACGAGAAATACGGGTCCTCCGAGAGCAAGGTCCGACGGTAGATGGCATGGTTCGTGATTCAGAACGAAAGCCGAACGCGTGCTGAGACGCACCATAATCATGCGGTTGGCTCCTTGCTGTCGGTTCGCCAATGGACCTATCATCGACCATGTCTCGACCCCAGGCCTCGCCAGAGGTCGGCGCGCGCGCACCGGGTGCCGTCGCTCCGTCCATGTACCCGGATCGACGTTCGCCGCTCAGAGATCTGGAGCGAGCCCCCGCGCATTCCGAGGCCCCCAAGTGGGCGGGGGCGGCGCGTGTGGCGGTGCTCGCGGTTTCGGACGCGGTGGCCCTGCTGCTGGCCGGGCTCGTGTCCTGGTTGGCGTGGGCGCTCCCCGTCCACGGCCAGGAGGTTTCGCTCTACTTGGCAGTCCTGCCGGCGATTCCGCTCATCCTCCTGGCCTACGCCCAGGCCGGACTCTACCCCGGTTTCGGGCTGGGCCCCGTCGAGTTGCTGCGTCGGTACTGGCTCGTCACGACCCTCGCCTTCCTGGTCCTCGCCTCACTCGTGTTCGGGCTCAAGGTCCAGGACCTCTATTCCCGCGTCACGCTGGCGCTCGCCTTCGTCCTGAGCCTTGTCCTGCTCGGACTCTTCCGGTGGTTCAGCACGCGCCTTGCGCGGCGCTGGAGCTGGTGGGCGGTCCCGGTGGTGGTGGTCGGGGAACCTCGCGGCACGCGGCTTACCGAGGAGCTCTTCAGGGGTCGAATGGGGCAGGAGTTCAGGCCCGTGGGCATCGTGCGTCCCTCCGCGGCGATGGGCGCCGGACTCGAGGCGGCCCCGGCACCCGAGGACTTCGCCCGGGCAGGTGTCGAGGTTGCCTTCACCGACGCGGGAGGTCCCGGGTCGGAAGCCTTGCTCGAGCGCCTGCGTACCCACTTTCCCCGGGTGGTCACGGTTCGGGCCATCGAGGAACTCCCCGTCGAGGGCGTCCAGATCCGGAACCTGGGCGGAACGCTGGGCCTCGAGTACGGGAACAACCTGCTTCGCAGGCAGGCCCGGTGGGTCAAGCGGACGCTGGACCTCCTGGTGGGAGGCATCGCGCTCGTGCTCAGCCTGCCCCTTCTGGCGGGCGCGATCCTGGCGGTCAAGGTGCTGAGCCCCGGTCCCGCTCTCTTCCTCCAGCCCCGCGAGGGACGCGGCGGGCGAACGATCCGCGTACCCAAGATCCGCACGATGGTGGTCGACGCGGAAAGGAAGATGGAAGAACTCTTCGTGCAGGACCCGAGGCTCAGGGACGAGTGGGAAAACGGCTTCAAGCTCCGGGAGGATCCCCGCATCATTCCGGTGGTCGGGCGGTTCCTCCGACGCTACAGCATCGATGAGCTTCCCCAGCTCTGGAGCGTCCTTCGCGGCGACATGAGCCTGGTCGGCCCCCGGCCCTTTCCGTCGTACCACCTTGAAGTGCTCTCGGCCGAGGCGAGGCACCTGCGAGCGCAGGTCCGACCGGGGATCTCCGGTCTCTGGCAGGTCTCCGCCAGGGGGCTGGCCGATGTCGATGCCCAGCAGTCCTACGACGTCTACTACATTCGCAATTGGTCGGTTTGGCTGGATTTGCACATCCTGTCGAGGACCGTGGCCGCGGTGATCACGGGGCGGGGTGCGTACTGAGGTATCGCCTGGCTGCCCCGCCGCGTGATCAGAACCCCCGGAAGAACGGACCCACGTCGGGCGAGGGTGCCTCGTCCAGGGCAAGAACGAGTGTTCCAGCACCCCCCACCGGCAGGGCGAGTTGCACAACGCCTGCCGAAGTGAGCCGGATCCTGTCGCCTGGTTCGACTGCCTGGTCATCGACCAAGAGGTGACCTGAGGTGCCCGGCTCCGCATCCCAGCGATACTCACCCGGCACCAGCACCTCGAAGCCTCCGGCCCAGCCTGTTCCGCCCCGGACCTGAACACCGGGCACCCGGAGTGACCCGAAGTACGGAACGTAGCGCGAGTCCCAGAAGTCCCGGACCACTTGCGGGTAAGCATGCGATTCGAGGGGCAGGATCATGAACGCAACCTGGCGCTCGCGGAACTGTTCGATCAGCTCGAGCCCCCGGGCCTCACCGTCGAGTCCCCAGAACTCGGCGCGTACGTGCTGTGCGAAGCGAACGGGGAACGGATCAGGGTCGGCCCGGCAGGCGAAGGCCCCGACCCCGCCGAAACCCGTTGCATCTGCGTCGAAGTTCCTTTCCACGAAGGCGAGGGTATCGCGCTGGCGTTCCACCCGGTCATGCAGGAGCTGCTGCGCAACCAGCAGGGACCCGAGCACGATCGGTGTCCACATCAGGACGAGGAAGGCGGCCCGGGGAAGGAAGCGCGTCGTGCGCCCAAGGATCGCTTCCGTTGCGAAGGCGCCGACCATCGCCGGGAAGAGCGCCGCGATCATGAGGAAATAGGCGAACCGACCCGCGTGGAACACGAGGACGACCACCCCGAGGGCCAGCACCACCCACCCGAGCAGCAGTTCGCGTCCCCGTTCCCGGTGACCTGCCGCCCATATAGCCGTGGCCAGGATCAGCGCGCCGACGGCAAGGAACTGCGGCACGAGGAGCGGGAGCAGTTCCGCATAGAAGCGCCATCCAACCATTTCGCGGTAGAAGTCGAAGACGCTGAACTGGGCGCCGGTGGGAACGACGGTGCTGCTGCCACCCGTAACGTACGCATACGTGGCGTACGCGGTCGTCGTTGCCAGGAACCCTGCCGCCAGGAACAGGCCGCGCCTCGCTTCCCTGATCCCGACCCAGTCCGAACGCAGGTAGAGCTGACCCACAGCCAGGAGGCCCACAAGCGCCATGACGTAGGCCGCCTTCTGCGAAAAGAGGAAGCCCGTGGCCATCAGGAGGCCCGCAATGCCGGCCCAGGGCACCCGGTTCACCGAGTGCACGAGGGCCACCCCGCCCAGCAGCGCGAACACGAACGCGGGCTGGTCGCTGCGGACCTCGGTGGACGAGAGGAGGAAGGCGGGCGAGAGCACCCAGAGCGCAAAGCCCAGGGCGACCGACGTACCTCGGTGCCGGGAGTCCGGCAAGAGTTGCCGAAGAAGCACCCAGAAGGCCACGGCCCCAAGGGCGACCAGCGCGGTCCAGGCGAGGCGGGCCTGGACGATCGCGTCAACCGCGTTTCGGCACTCGGCCGCGAAGGGAACGAGCGCAAGGGTAGCAAGTCCCGGTCGGCCGCCGCCGACCACGGCTCCCGTGCGCTCCGTCAGCACGGCGCGCTGCAGGAGCGCGAACTCGTCCCAGTTCACCTCGTGCGTGAAGACCGAGCCCAGCCGCACCGCAGCCATGGCCGCCACCAGCGTCCAGAACGCGGTCCATGCCGGTCGGCTCATGGGGTCAGGTCAGCGTGGCCCTGGACCCCGAGCATGGTCATCGATGTCTGCATGACGGGCGTTGCACCGCACGAGCCGGGCCACCACGGAAGGCCGGCCTGACACGTACCTTCCCGTCTCAGGCCGCTTCCCGCTCACAGAAGAACAGGTGCGCCGGAAGCACGTTCAGGAGTTCGAAGCGCTCTTCCACCTCGCCGAAGATGCGCTCCAGGTCGGGGCGCACGGCCTTCGTGAACTGGTAGACGATCATCATGCCGTCGGAGGCAAGCGACGCATGCGACTTCCGTAGGATCGACTCCCGCGTGGCCGCCGGAATCGTCGAGAAGGGAATGCCCGACACGATGTAGTCGGCCTGGCCCACGCCGAGCCGCGCGAGTTCCTGGTCGATCCCCTCGGCCGAGCCGTTCACCACGGTGAGCCGGGGGTCCGGGTAGTTCCGCCTCAGGAAATCCACGAACTGCGGGTTCGTCTCGAAGACCACGAGCCGTGCGTCGGGCCCCATGCGCGCCAGCATCGGTTCGGTCATGCTCCCCACGCCGGGCCCGAACTCGACAATGACCCGCGCGCGGTTCCAGGCCACCTCGCCCAGCACCTGGTCCACCAGGAACCGGCTGCTCGGAATGAGGGACCCGAGCATGCGCGGGTGGCGGAAGAAGTTCTTCGCGAACAGCCCAAGCTGCTCACCGCGGTTCGGTCGGTCGTTCGGCAACGGGCCCCCGAGGGTCAGGTGGTTCCGGGTCCAATGGTTCCGGGTCAGGATGCCCCGAAGCTAGACGGCCCGGCGGAGGCGAACAAGGACGCGCGACAGCCCCGTCACCCCCCCACCACCCCCATCCCCTCCTCCACCACCGTCCGCACGAGCCCCGCCACGTGGTCCGGGCCGTCGTCCTCGGCCAGGAAGGGGTCCATGACGGTGGCGCGGAGTACCACCAGGCCCTCGGCCCCGCCGGCGCGCCAGCCGGCCTCGGTCCCCACCCCCAGCGCATCCAGGATCGGCCCGATGGCGCCGTCGTACATGGGCGTCTGGAAGCGCGTCCGGGTCAGGATGTAGCGCGGGGTGGCCCCGGGCTCCGACAGGCTCATGCGGGCGTAGATCCCCTCGTTCAGCGCGTTCACCTGGTCGAGCGAGGTGAAGGCCTCGTGGGTCACCACGAAGCAGACGATGTTCAGGTCCGGCTCCGGGAGCACCACGAGCCTGAGGGGCGCGGCCTGGACCTCTCTCAGGGCGGCATGAAGGCGACGCGCCCCGGCCGCCGTCCGCTCCACCAGGTACCCGTACCCCCTCGCATCCAGGGGAAGAACCTTGTGCGAGAGCCACACGGCCGCCGCCGCCGCACCCGGCTTCGACCCCTCGAACACGAAGCGCCCCAGGAAGAGGTCCTCCGCCGACGAGAGCCCCTGCGTGGGGGTCAGGTAGGGCGGGTCGATGGCCACGAGCTCCCGGGCCCTGCGGTCGCGGAAGACAATGGCCCCCGCCGGATACGGAATGTACCCCAGCTTGTGCGGGTCGATGGTGACCGAGTCGGTGTGCTCGAGGGCCGCGAGCGAGCGCACGAGTCCCTCCGGGGGCCACTGCCGCCCGTCGGCATCGGGGGGCGCCCCCGTCGAGGCGCGAATGGCCTCGGCCGACCGGAGCGAGCCGTCGGGGGCCCGCACGAGCGACGCCGCGTACCCCCCGTAGCAGGCATCGGAGTGCAGGTGAAAGGCCACCCCCAGCTCGTTCCAGGCCTGCTCGCGCACCTCCTCGACCAGGTCGAGGCGGTCCACCGCGCTCTCTTCGGTGGTGCCGCATACCGAGATGCATCCAAGAATCGGTACATTGCGCGCGGTCAGGTGCTGGATCGTCTCCCAGAGCGCCTGCGGATCGATGCGGAAGCGGTCGTCCACCGGCACGAAGAGGAGCTGGTTCGAGCCGATGCCCAGCGCGCGCACGATCTTCTCCCACGAGTAGTGCGCGGTGGCGGCCACGAGGACCACCGAGGGAGGCAGGGTGTCGGGAAAGCGGGTGGCGAGGCGCGCCGCGTAGTCCTGGTACCCGAGCGCCTGGAGCGAGTGGGCCTTGAGGTGCCGCAGGATCTCCTCGCGGGGCCCCGAGGCCCAGAGCGTCTCCCACAGGTCGAGCGCGGCCGAGTGACGCACGTTCAGGAGTTCGCGCAGGGAGAGCTCGCGGAGCGGAGCCATGCCGCCCCCGGGCCCCTCCACCTCCAGGTCGAGCCCCATCGCGTCGGCGGCGGCGCGGGCGGCCACCGGGAAGTAGATCACGTTCCGCGCCACCCAGAGCGCCTCGAAGTTCGCCACGGTGCCCCCCGAGGTCAGGTGCCCCCAGGCGCGCTCCGGATCGTAGCCGATCATGGCGGCGAGCTGGCGCCCCACCTCCAGCTCGAGGCGCGTCGTGACCGGCGACGCCTCGATGGCCACGTTGTTCGGGTTGAAGAGCATGGCCGCGAAGTAGCCCACCTGCGACGCAATGGTCTGCTCGAAGACCATGTGCCCCTTGTAGCGCCCCGAGAAGAAGGGGACCCCGCGCTTGAGCTCGGCCAGGAGCCCCAGCAGCTCCTGCGTGAGCGTGGCCACCGCCTCGTCGTAGCCCTCGCGGCGCCGGTCCAGCTCGCGAATCGTGAAGCCGTCTTCCGGGTGGAAGTTGCGGCGCCAGAAGACGTGGTCGCGGAGTGCCTCGGTCAGCAGGCGCTCGAGCAGGTCGGCGTTCTCGCCCCGGGGCCCCAGGAACCAGGCGCGGAGGGCGTCGCGCGAGGGGTGGGTTGCGGCGGCGGCGGGTGCTGCGCCCCCGGGGCCTGCGCGCTCGGGGTCTGCGGAAGACGAAGGGTCGCGGTTCATCGGAGCTCGGACGAATGGAACCTGCTTGCGCTGCATCACGTAGTACCCAATGGTAGGGGTGTTCACGTGGGGGCGGAACAACCCGATCCGTGGTTCCCGTTCCCACATCGAACACGGAGGTTCCCGTGACACGTCCACGAACGACCGCCTCGGCGCTCCTTCTCGGAGCGGCGGCGGCCCTCCTCGTGTCGGCCCCCCTCGAGGCCGCGGCGCAGCGCGCGCCGAGCGCCGATCCCGACTTCCTCTTCCGGTCGCCGGCGCTCACGCTGACCCTTCGCACGGGGCTCTTCAGCCACCGCGCGCAGGGCACCTTCTTCGACGTGACCACCCGCGACTACACCGCCGAGCGCTCCGACTTCCGGAGCTTCGACTTCGGCATGGAGGTCGCGATCGCCATGGGTTCGCCGAGGCTCGACCTGACGGTGGCGCTCGACGGCGGCTCGACCGAGGTCGGGCACGAGTCCCGCTTCTGGGAAGAGACCGACGGCTCCCCGATCTTCCAGTCCACCCGCATCCGGCGCGGCCCCGCGGCGCAGCTCGGGCTCCGGGGCTACCTGCTGCCCCGCGGCGAGCAGATCTCGACCTTCGCCTGGGTCCCGAACACCTTCGCGCCCTACGTCGGCGCAGGCGTTGGGTACACCGGCTACGCGGTGCGGCAGTGGGGCGACTTCGTGTACGAGGACGCCGAGGGGGTCTGGATCCAGGCCGACGACCTGAACGCCGACGGCGGCACATCGCTCGTCTACGCCTCCGCCGGAACCGACATTGCGCTGCGCCGGAACCTGGCGCTGACCCTCGAGGGCCGCTACCAGTGGGCCGAGGACCAGTTGCGCCAGGACTTCCGGTTCTCCGAGCCCCTGGACCTCTCGGGACTCCGCCTCACGGCGGGGCTCTCGGTTCGCTTCTGACCTGGAGTACGACCATGACCTCCCCCGTACGTGCACCCCGACTCGTGGCCGCGCTCCTTCTGCCGGCGGCCTTCATGCTCCTTGCGCCGCCGGCCGCCGCGCAGGATGCGGCCGAGGCTGCGCCGGGCGTGACCCTGGCCGCGCCCGCGCCGGGCTCCGCATCCCCCGCATCCATCGCCGCCACTTCCGGCGCCGAGGACCCGCGCTGGCTCCCCTGGATCGGCTGCTGGGAGCCCACGGACCACGCCGCCCCCGCGAGCTTCGATGCCGCGGGCGATGATGCCGCCGGTGTCGCGGCTTCCTCCGCCGCCGGCTCCTCGCTCCTGGTCTGCGTGACCCCCGCCGAGGGTGGGGTCGACGTCGAGACGATCATCGACGGCGAGTCCATGCTGGTCGAGCAGTTCCGCGCCGACGGCACTCCCCAGCCCGCGGTTGAGGGGGGATGCGAAGGGACGCGCCAGGCGAGCTGGTCCGACGATGGGCGCCGCGTGTACCTCTCCTCGGACCTGACCTGCGGCGCCGAAGCGCGGCGCACCACCAGCGGGGTCTTCGCCATGGGGGCCGACGGCCTCGACTGGATCGAGATCCAGGCCATCGGCACGGTGATCTCGGGCGAGGCCGACGCCGACCCCTACCTGTCGGTGCGGCGCTTCCAGGTGGCCTCGCGGGCCACGCTGGCGCGGAATGACCGCGAGATGCCGGCCGCCGACCGGGGGCTCGCCGTCGAGACCTCGCGCCGGGCTGCGGCCCGGGCGCTCTCGACCGATGCCGTGGTCGAGGCGGCCGATGTGGCCGGGCCCGAGGTGGCCGCGGCCCTGGTCGCCGAAATGGGCCAGCCCTTCGATCTCGACGCCCGGGCGCTCCGTTCGCTCCGCGACCAGGGGGTCGACGCGCAGGTGCTCGACATGATGATCGCCATGACCTGGCCGTCGCAGTTCCAGCTCGCCTTCGACGGGTCGGTGGAGCGCTACGCGCCCCCCACCGCCCCCCGCGACACCCGCGCCATGGCGCCCCGCGGCTACGGCTACGGCCTCGGCTGTGCGGGGCCCTTTGGCCGCCGCTGCTCGTCGTTCGACCTCTGGATGACCTACGGCTACTACGGCTACGGCTACTACGGCTACGGGCTCCCCTACTACGGCACACCCCGCGGCTGGTACACGGGGCCGCGCTACGTGGTGGTCGGGCCCGGACCGATCACCCGGGGCGCCGGCGGCACCATGACCTCCGACGGCTACCGTCCGCCCTCGGGCAGTGGCAGCAGCTCGCGCCCCGCCGTGCAGCGCGGCGGCAACCAGGGGAGTGGCCAGGCCGCGCCCGCCCGCCCCGCGACCTCGACCGGCTCCACCGGCAGCGCCGCACCGCCGCCCGAGCGGCGGCCCGCCCAGCCCCGGACGGGGGGTGGGGGTGGGGGGGGCGGGGGCTGAGGCGGAAGCCTCTGAGGCGGCGGTAGCGCGCCGCCCCCGGCTGCTCCGGTCGCGTCGCGCCGCCCCGCCGCGGGCCGGTGACGGCGCCTCGCCGCGCCACGAACACCGCAGGCCCCGACAGCAGCGCGCTGTCGGGGCCTGCTGGCGTTTGCGGGCTGGTCGAGGTCGCGGGGCGTGGCCGGGCTCCGGGCCACGAGAAGGGCCCGCGATGCGGGAAGGCCCGCGACGCGGAACGGACCCGCGACCAGAAACGGGCCCGCGACGCAAAAAGGGCCCGCGCCGCGGAACGGACCGGCGACCAGAAACGGGCCCGCGACCAGAAACGGGCCCGCGACCCCAAAAGGGCCCGCGACCAGCGGGCTCCGATAAAGA
>JBJHBX010000003.1:0-39814 GCA_050485725.1 Gemmatimonadales bacterium
TGCGCGAGGAGACGGGCGCGGACAAGCTGAACGTCGCGGCGCTCGGGAACGAGGTGGCACAGCTTCATGTCCACCTGGTGGCCCGGTTCCGGAACGACGACGCGTGGCCCCGCCCGGTCTGGGGCGTTCATCCACCGCTCCCCTACGAGCCGTCCGCCGCCCGTGCCATGGTGAGGCGGCTCGAGACGGCCGTGCGGGGCTGAAGACCCGGCGCTCTCGGCGTACCGCGCCCCGATCCGGGGGGTGGACCCCGTTCGTGCGGGGACCCATCTTCCGCCCGTGATCCAACGACTCCTCTCCGCCTGGACCTGGTTCCTGATCGCGATCCTCGCGATCCTGGGCTGCCTCTGGATGGCCATGGTCTTTGCGGCCACCGCCTGGCGCGACCCGGGAAGGTACGCGGTGGGTCGCTGGTTCCGCCGTACCGCGGTGGCCACCGTTCGGGTCAATCCGCTCTGGGACTTCCGGACCTCCGGCATCGTCATCGATGACCCGCGACGTCCTTACGTGGCAGTGGCGAACCACGAGTCGTTCGCCGACATCTTCCTGATCAGCCACCTCCCCTGGGAGATGAAGTGGCTCTCGAAGGAGGCCATCTTCCGCATCCCGGTCATGGGCTGGATGATGCGCATGGCCGGGGACATCCCCGTTCGCCGATCCGATCGGCGGAGCCGGGCACAGGCGCTCGACGACTGCCGCGATCGCCTTCGAAAGGGTGTCACGGTGATGATCCTTCCCGAGGGGACGCGCTCGCCCGACGGAGAACTCCTCCCCTTCCAGCCGGGCGCCTTCAAGCTCGCCGTGGAACTCGGGCTGCCGATCCTCCCCATGGCGGTGGCCGGAACGCGCGAGGCGATGCCCAAGGGCTCGCTCCTCTTCAACCGCGCCCGGGCGGAGGTGCGGGTGCTCGAGCCCGTCCCGACGGAGGGACTCGGCCCGGGAGATGTCCGGGAACTTCGAGACCGTGTCCGGGAAATGATCCGGGTGGCCCGCGACGAGCTCCTCGACGAGCTGCAGCGCGCGCCTTGACCCCGGGGGCCGCCGGGTATTCCTTCCGGGTCGGCCGCGCGGCCGGTCGACCTGCCGCCCGAGAACCCCGGGAAGCGTGGTGGGTACGGATCCTGCTGCCCTTCACGCCCCGCACTCGGGGAAGGGCGCCCGCCCGTCCCCGACTTCCCACAAGGAACGCCACGGAGCCCCCGTTTCATGAATCCCGGTCCTTCGCCCGCATCGGCCCCCGCGGCCACCCCCGCCCCCCCCTCGTCGACACCCGTCCTTTCCGGGACCCTCGACCAGGCCCCCGCCGACCTCCTGTCCCTGCGGACCTCTCCGGGCACGCCGCGTCCCCCCTTCATGGTACGGGACCTCTCCCTGGCCACCCTCGGCCGCGACGAGATCCGCCTCGCCGAGCACGAGATGCCGGGGCTGATGGCGCTTCGCCGAGAATACGCCGGCCTGCGCCCCCTCGAAGGCGCGCGCATCATGGGCTCCCTCCACATGACGGTCCAGACCGCCGTGTTGATCGAGACGCTGGTGGAGCTCGGTGCCGACGTCCGCTGGTGCTCGTGCAACATCTTCTCGACGCAGGACCAGGCCGCCGCCGCCGTGGCCGTCGGGAGGAAGGGGACACCCGACGCCCCCGCGGGAATCCCCGTCTTCGCCTGGAAGGGCGAGACCCTCGAGGAGTACTGGTGGTGCACCGAACAGGCCCTGGTCTGGCCCGATGGCGCCGGTCCCAACCTCCTCCTCGATGACGGCGGTGACGCCACGCTCCTGGTGCACAGGGGCACCGCGTTCGAGGCCGACGAGCAGGTCCCGGACTTCGATCCCGACACGGAGTCCGAGGAGTGGGGGGTCATCCTCGACCTTCTCCGAAGCACGCTGGCCTCGGAGCCCGACAAGTGGACCCGGGTGGGGCAGGGCATCCGCGGCGTTTCGGAAGAAACGACCACCGGCGTCCACCGCCTCTACGAGATGATGGCCGAGGGGAGCCTCCTCTTCCCGGCCATCAACGTGAACGACGCCGTGACGAAGTCCAAGTTCGACAACCTGTATGGCTGCAGGCACTCGCTGACCGACGGCATCCTTCGGGCCACCGACGTGATGCTCGCCGGAAAGGTCGCCGTGATCTGCGGCTACGGCGACGTGGGCAAGGGGTGCGCGCAGGCGCTCCGTGGCCAGGGCGCCCGGGTGCTCATCACGGAGATCGACCCCATCTGCGCGCTGCAGGCGGCCATGGAGGGTTTCCAGGTCGTGCGCCTGGACGACGTGGTCGAGACGGCGGACATCTTCATCACGGCCACCGGGAACAAGGACATCATCACGGCCGACGACATGGCTCGGATGAAGGACAAGGCCATCGTCGGGAACATCGGCCACTTCGACAACGAGATCGACATGGCGGGCCTCAAGCGGAAGGGGATCCGCCGCCACACGATCAAGCCCCAGCTCGACGAGTTCATCTTCCCGGACGGCCATTCCGTCCTGATTCTCGCCGAGGGCCGCCTTCTGAACCTGGGCTGTGCCACCGGGCATCCGTCCTTCGTGATGTCGGCATCCTTCACGAACCAGGTCATGGCGCAGATCGAGCTGCACGAACGGGCCGAGGCGTACCGGAACGAGGTCTACACCCTTCCGAAGCACCTCGACGAGAAGGTGGCGAGGCTGCACCTGGATCACCTCGGGGTGCGGCTCACCGAGCTGACCGAGTCGCAGGCGAAGTACATCGGCGTCCCCGTCGAGGGGCCCTTCAAGCCCGACCATTACCGCTACTGAGCACAGGAGAGGTCACCAGGTGTCGAACGGACGAGGGGCGGGTACATCCGGCGCGGGGGGCGACGCGGGGGCCCAGCGCGGGGGCGGGGCGAAGTGGCTGCTGGCCGGGGGGATCACCCTGGCATGGCTGGCCGCGGACCTCGCCACGAAGTCCTGGGCGCTCCGTACCCTGATCGACGGGGATGCCCGCTCGATCCTCTGGGGCTTCATGCCGCTCAACCTGGCCTTCAACCAGGGGGCCGCCTTCGGGCTCCGGATCGGGAGCGATCCGCGTCTCGTGTTCGTGCCGATCACGATCGTCGCGGTGATCTTCCTGGCCACGCTGATCCGGGGTGCCGCTCCGGGCGACCGGCTCCGCGTGATCGCCGCTTCCCTCGTCCTCGGTGGGGCGCTCGGAAACCTCTACGACCGCGTGCGCTGGGACCGGGGCGTCGTGGACTTCCTGGGGCCCGTGGACCTGGGCTTCACCCTCTTCCCGATCTTCAACGTCGCCGACATCGGGATCACCTGCGGCGCGATCCTCCTCGCGATCTCGTTCTGGAGGGAGGATGCCGAGATCCGGGCGGCCGAGGCCGCCGACCGGGGAGCATCCCCCGCTCCCTCGCCCCGGGAAGGGTAGCGCTTCGGCGCCCACGAACCGGGGCGGGAGCGGCTCCGATCACTCCGTTCCGGTGCCCTCGATCTCTCCGATCTCGGGCTGGAACCGCAGGAACTCGACCCGCCGCCCACGCATCCTGACCACCCGGAACCTCCCACCCTCCACCGGGATCTCGTCGCCGACCGCGGGAATGCGGTTCAGGCTTCCGAGAACGAAGCCACCGACCGTTTCGTAATCGTCCTCCGGGAGCTCCAGCCCCAGGCGCTCGTTCACGTCGCGGAGTGCAACGCCACCCCAGATCCGCGTGACCCCCCCGCTCAGCGTCCGGAAGTCGGGAGGTTCGTCGTCTTCGTGCTCGTCCTGGATCTCGCCCACGATCTCCTCGATGAGGTCTTCGAGGGTGGCGATCCCCGCCGTGCCTCCGAACTCGTCCAGCACGATGACCATCTTCGCGCGTGTGCTCCGCATCTCGACGATCAGGTCCTCGACCGGTTTCGTGGCGGGGGCATAGACGGCGGGGCGCAGAATGTCCCGAATGTGGCTCACACCCTCCCGATCCGCCTGCCAGAGGTCACGGGCCAGCAGGAGCCCGACGATCCGGTCGAGCGAACCTTCATAGACCGGGAGCCTCAGGTGCCCTTCGTCGAGCATCACACCCTTGGCCTCTTCCACGGTGGCCTCCAGCGGAACGGCGACGACGTCGGTGCGGGGGGTCATCACGGCGCTCACCGCCACTTCGCTCAGGTTCATGACGTTGGTCACGACCTGCCACTCGTTCTCGTCGAGGGTTCCCTCGCGGCGGCCGATCTCGGCCATCACCTCGAGCTCGGCCCGGCTCACCGTGGACTGGGAGGCGCGCCCCCGGGCGATGGCACGAGAGAAGATCGAAAGGGGGATCAGGATCGGCTTCATCAGCACGACCATGACCCGCAGGACCCAGGCGGTAGGGCCGGCCAGGGGCTTCCAGTAGGCCGCACCCAGCGTCTTCGGAATGATCTCCGAGAGGAGGAGGATCGCCAGCGTGAGTCCGGCCGAGAAGATCGCGATCCACTCGTTCCCGAACGCCTCGAGGGCCAGGGCGCCGCCCATGGCCGCGCCCACCGTGTGGGCGATCGTGTTCAGCGTCAGGATCGCCGAGATCGGCTCGTCGATCCGCTCCTGCATCCGGCCCAGGAGCTCGCCCGCACGCTCGCCGCGGTCCGTCATCAGCGCCACGTGGGAGCGGTTCACCGAGAGGAGGACCGCCTCCAGGATCGAACAGAGGAAAGAGACCGCGAGGGAGATCCCCACCACCCAGAAGAGTGTCACCATGGCGAGCGGAACTTCACCCCCGGCGGGCCCGGGTGGCAAGGGGGAGCGGGTTCAGTTCTCCAGCGCCGCGTCGAGCTTGATCGGGACGGAGGCCAGCGCCTTCGAGACGGGGCATCCTTCCTTTGCTCCCTGGGCCTTCTCCTGGAACGCGTCGACGGAGATGCCCGGCACCCGGGCGCGGCAGATCAGCTCGATCCCCGTGATGGCGAACCCGGCATCGACCTTCCCGAGCGTGACCCGCGCCTCCGTCCGGACCCGCTCCGGGGCGTGTCCCGCCTGCGCCAGGGCGTGCGACAGGGCCATCGAATAGCATCCGGCGTGGGCGGCGGCGATCAGCTCCTCCGGGTTCGTCTCGGAGCCGGTCTCGAACCGCGACGGGAAATTGTAGGGGAGCCTCGAGATGGCGCCGCTCTCGCTGGACAGGTGGCCGGATCCGCTGGCAAGCGGGCCCTTCCATTCGGCGTTCGCGCTGCGTACGGGCATCGGGATTCCTCCTCGCGTGTTCGGGGCCGGCGGGACCGACGGGGTCGTCGACCGCGTGGGATTCGGGTTGTGGGAACCCGCGAGATCCGAGGCTGTTCCGGGGCGCGCGTGCGCCGGGGCTGCCCCGGTTCGGGGGCGTTCCCGGCCCTTGTGAGAAGGGACGCCCTTACCCCACCTTCCGGCCATGGAGGGTCCCATCGATCTGGCGGGCCGGGGACGGTCCGGAATCCTGGCGCTCGAGCGTTCGCTCGACCGGGCCGTGGCGGAGTCGATCCCCGTGGTCCTGGTCGCGCTCGGCGGCCTCTATGCCGCCCTGGTGCCCGTTCACCTCTTCCTCCTCCGCTATCCGGACCGGGTGACGCTCGCGGCCGTGTGCGGGGTCGCCTGCATCGTCTGCCTTTCGGCCCGCGCCCTGGTGGTGCGTCACCCGATACGCGATGGGTGGGGGCATGCCGCGGGATCTGCGCTGGCCCTGGTGCTGGTCGGAATCGGCTACATCCACCTGGCGCTGACAGGGGAGCCCAGGGAAACCTCGAGCCTGATCCTCATCGTGCTGGCCCTGGGGCTCTTCTTCCTCGACCTGGGGTGGTTCGCAGGGGTCACCGCCGTGGTGGCTGCGACCTGGATCATCGCTGCCGGGCCGCAGCTCGGGGACCCGGACTGGGTCTACTTCGGGGTGACCCTTCTCATTTCGAGCGTCCTCGCTGCCACCGTGCTCGTGGTGCGACGCGAGAACTTCGCGCGGGTCGAGCGACTCAGGTCCCAGGAACGGGTCCGGCAGATCGAGCTCGAGAGCGCCCTCGACCAGACGGAACGTGCCCGCATCGAGGGAGAAGCGGCACGGCGATCCGCCGAGAAGGCCATCGTGCAGGTCAAGGAGTCCGAGGAACGCTTCCGGCGGCTCGCCGAGGCTACCTTCGAGGCGGTGGTCTTCTACCGGGGAGGGCGGATCCTGGACGCGAACCCCAGGGCGGCGCAGATCTTCCGGGTCTCGGTTTCGCAGATGATCGGGGACCCGGTTCTGAACCTGGTGGCCCCGGAGCACGCCGAGGGAGCCCGGGAGCTCCTGGTGGGGCGCCACGCCGGGGTCGAGACCGGGGCGGCCGAGACCCTCGAGGTCGAGGGCCGCCGGTACGACGGAAGCCTCTTCCCGGCCGAGCTTTCGGTGGTGGACTCGCTTCACCGCGGTGAGGAAGCCCGCGTCGTCGTCGTCCGCGACGTCACGAACCAGAAGCGTGCGGAGCAGATGCTGCGGCGGGCACTGGAGGAGGCCGAGGCGAACTCCAGGGCCAAGAGCTCCTTTCTCGCCAACATGAGCCATGAGCTCCGCACGCCCCTGAACTCGGTCATCGGGTTCGCGAACATCCTGATGCGGCGGCACGAGGGGGCGCTCGGGGAGCGCGAGGTGGATTACCTTCGGAGGATCCAGGCGAACGGCGAGCACCTCCTGGCCCTGATCGAGGACATCCTGGACATCTCGAAGATCGATGCGCGCCGGGTGGAAGTGGTGCGAGAGCCGGTGGAGCTCGACGAGCTCACGGCCGAGGTTTGCGAGACGCTCGAGCTGCAGGCGCGGAAGCGGGGCCTGGTCCTCGAGCGCGACGTTCCGCCCGGGCTGCGTCCCGCGGTGGCCGACCACCGCCGTCTGAAACAGGTCGTGCTGAACCTGGCGGGGAACGCGGTCAAGTTCACCCCCCAGGGGAAGGTCACGCTGCGGGTGCGCGGCGACAGCCATAGCGGGCGCCCGCTGGCGATCGAGGTCGAGGACACGGGGATCGGGATCCCCGCCGGGGAGCTGGAGGAGATCTTCGCACCCTTCCACCAGGTCGACGGCTCCCAGGCGCGCGCGTTCGGCGGCACCGGCCTCGGGCTCGCGATCTCGCGCTCGCTGTGCGAGCTGATGGGCTTCGAGCTCTCGGCCCGGAGCGAGCTCGGTCGGG
Source organism: Gemmatimonadales bacterium (assembly GCA_050485725.1). Classification (GTDB taxonomy): domain Bacteria; phylum Gemmatimonadota; class Gemmatimonadetes; order Longimicrobiales; family Gaopeijiaceae; genus SKNW01. Next base: position 7,108 of record JBJHBX010000003.1, read on the forward strand.
GCTCGGTCTTCGTCATCGACATGGAGCCGGAACGGCCGGTGCGCGGGGCATTCTCCCCGATGTCGGGGGTTTCCGGAGAGGGTGAAGGCAACGGCGGCGCGCCCGACTGAGTCCGGGGGCCGACTCGCCCGTGCGCTTCGCATCCCCGAAACCCCCGGTCGCGCCTTGCCCTCGACCATTCCTTCCATGACTTTTCGAGGCTGATGCGCGAAGCCTGCCCCCGGTCACGGGGCTGGGCATCGTCCCGGTTCCGCCTCCCTCGAGCCGTTTCCTTGGCCCCGTCCGCCCGATCCGGAGTGTACACGACGCTCACCCGCCCCCTCGGGGGTGTCGGTCGCGTCAGTCGCACGATCTTCGAGCACGCCGGTGAAATGGGGCTCCTGGTCGGACGTTCGAGCCGTGCCGTGGCCAGCCTCAACGTGTCGTTCCGCTCGGTTGTCCAGCAGATCTACCTGATGGGGGTCCAGAGCCTCCCCATCGTGGTGGTCACGGCGATCCTGTCGGGGATCGTCACGAGCCAGCAGGGCGGATACCAGTTCCAGGGATCGATCCCGCTGTACATCCTGGGCTCGGTGGTCACCGCCTCCGTCGTGCTCGAGCTGGGACCGGTCCTGACCGCCATCGTCGTGGTCGGTCGCGTGGGTGCGCGGATCACCGCCGAGCTCGGCACCATGAAGGTCTCGGAGCAGATCGACGCCTACCACGCGCTGGGCCGCGATCCGGTGGCCGTCCTCGCGGCGCCGAGGATCCTCGCGGGGATCATCGTCATGCCCATTCTCGTGGCGGTCGCGAACGCCATCGGTGTGCTCGCCGGGATGGTGGCGGCGCAGCTCACCGTCGGGCTCGGTTACGAATCGTTCCTTTACGGGGCCCGCCTCTTCTGGCACAACTGGGACCTCTTCTACTCGCTGGCCAAGGCCGTCACCTTCGGTTTCGCGATCCCCGTCATCGCGGTCCACATGGGCTTCCGGACGCGGGGCGGTGCCTCGGGGGTCGGCACCTCGACCACGGCAGCCGTCGTCTTCATGCTCCTCACCATATTGGTGCTGGATGCGCTCTTCCCCCCGCTTCTCCTGCAGTGAGCCCGGTTCCCATGGCGCCTCGAGCCGAACCCGGCACCCTGGTCGAGTACCGGAGCGTCCACAAGTCCTTCGACGCGCTGACGGTGCTTGCAGGGGTCGACTTCGAGGTCCACGAGGGCGAGATGTTCGGCGTGTTCGGCCCATCGGGAACCGGGAAGAGCGTGCTGCTCAAGACCACGATCGGCCTCATCGACCCCGACCGGGGGTACGTGCGGGTCGCGGGCGAGGTCGTGCGTTCCACCGACCGCCATGGCCTGGCCAGGATCCGCCACAAGGTCGGCTACGTCTTCCAGAATGCCGCGCTTTTCGACTCGCTGAACGTGTGGGAGAACGTCGAGATGGGGATCCCCGAGGCCGAGCTCCGGGGCATGCCCAGGGTCGAGCGCACGCGTCGGATCGTCCGTTCGCTCGAGCTGGTCAACCTGGAGGCGGAACAGGTCCTGTCGCAGCTTCCCTCGGAACTGTCCGGCGGGATGCGGAAGCGCGTGGGGATCGCCCGCGCCATCGTCGGGCGCCCACGAATCCTGCTCTGGGACGAGCCCACCACCGGACTCGATCCCGTGAACACCGCGGCCGTGGAACGGCTGATCGAACAGCTTTCCGAGGAACTGAACGTGACTTCCATCATCGTGACCCATGACATCGAGGGTGGGCTCCTGATGTGTGACCGCGTGGCCATGCTGCAGGGGGGACGACTCCGGTTCTGCGGCACCCCCGACGACTTCCGCGCCTCTCCGGACCCCTTCGTGAAGGCCTTCGCCGACCGCAGCGCCGCGCAGGCGGCGCTCGATCACCTGGAGATCACATGAGTGACCTGAACGACGGCGGCAGCCGCAGCGCGCAGGGCGGCAGTCGGGGAAACAACCGGAGCGACCGCGAGCTGGAGCGGGCCGCCCCCCCGGCCGCCGGAGGCCGGGAGGTCCGCGTCGGGATCTTCGTGATCCTCGGCATCTTCGGGGTCCTGACCGTGCTCTTCCTCCTGACTGACCCGGGCACCTTCCGCGGTCGCTACAACCTGGTCACGGTCGTCGACGACGCGGGTGGCGTCCGCAGGGGCGACCCGGTCCAGATGCGCGGGGTCAACATCGGGCGCGTCCGCGATTTCGAGCTCGTGGACGATGCGGTGGCCATCGTGCTCGAGATCAACGGGCAGTGGCGGGTTCCCGTGGATTCCCGCTCCCGGCTCGCCGGCGTCGGACTCCTCGGCGGTCGGACCGTCGAGGTCCTCCCGGGCGTGGCCTCGGAGACCCTTCCGCCCGGATCGACGCTTCCGGGTGAATCCACCTCCGATCTCGGCGACCTGGCCGCCGTGATCGGCGCCGAGGCGGAAGAGATCCTCGAGCGGTTCCGGATGATCCTCGCAGACACCACCGTCGAGGCGCTCCAGGGAACGGCCGCGGAAGCCCACCGGCTCGCGAGGGAACTGTCGGCGGTGGTCCAGGAACAGCGGGCCGAGCTCGCCGCCGCCGTTTCCAGCGTGCGTCGATCGGCGGAAGGGGTCGAGGAGGTGGCCACTTCCCCCGAGCTGGCGCGGACCCTGGCCCGGGCGGATTCGACTCTCGCGCGCCTCAACGAGACCGGGCAGCGCCTCGAAGAGGTCTCGACCTCGCTCTCGGTGGTGGCCGGTCGCATCGAACGGGGCGAAGGGACGCTGGGACTCCTGTCGACCGACGAGGCGCTCTACCGGAACCTGACCGGTGCCTCCGCCTCGCTCGAGGCCCTCCTCGAGGACGTGCGCGAGAACCCGGGACGCTACATCCGGCTCCGCATCTTCTGAGCGCGGAGGTCGCTTCGCGGATGGCCGGTCGTCGTGGACGACGAAGGGGGAGGGGAGCCGCGGCTCCCCTCCCCCTTCGCTGACCGCTCCACCGATCCCGGGACCGGCTTCCCGGCCGGGGCGGGTTACCAGCCCGGAGCGAGCTGGAAGCCCCAGTGCGCGCCCTTGCCCGGTCGCTGGAACGGGTAGGCATAGTAGACCTCGAAGATCAGCGCGCCGAGCACGTTGAACCTCGTACTCACGCCGGCGCTGGCCACCGGGATCCGCTCCTGCGAGGTGCGGCTCCACTCCCAGGTGGGGGTGTCATCTCCGCTCCATGCCACGCCGGCGTCGGCGAAGAGCGACAGCTCGGTGGGGATGAATCCGAAGTCCAGGAGCCCGTAGCGGTCGGTCCCGATCAGCGGAATTCGGAGCTCCGCGTTCACGACGCCGACCCGCTGGCCCAGGAGGCGCTCGAACACCGGGCACTCGCGGAACTCCGCCGTGGGGCGGCACTCCTGGACCGGGTCGAGGGAATAGCGGGAGTAGCCGCGGATGAGCGTTTCGAAGCCGAGGTAGATGTCCTGGATGACGCCCCGGCGCCGCTCCGGGTCGTCGATCTGGGATCCATATCGACCGAAGTGGAGCCCGCGCACGGCGAAGGTCATGTTCGTCGTGGGGCTGAAGTACCGCCGGTAGTCGAGGGTCAGGGTGTTGTAGTTGATCGTCCCGAAGGTGGCCCCCACCTCGGCCCGGAAGCGTCCCCCCCGGATCGGCGATGTGAACCCGAAGAAGGAGTTGTCCCCGACGTACGCGGCCGTCGCCTCGAACAGGTTCACCGGATCCGGGAGCAGGGCGCTCGACACGCTCTCCCTGCGCCGGTCCAGGATCCGCCCGAAGCCGTCGATCAGGAAGATGTCGTTCTCCTGGTCGAAGGAATACCGGTTCAGTCCGGCGGCGAAATCAAAGCGCCGGGACTGGTTCAGCGGGTACGAGGTGAGCCCGAAGGCCTGGGTCTGGTAGACCCTGATCAGGGGGCTGACGTACTCGAAGATCCCGGGGTCCGCGGTATTCCTGATCTCCGGAAATCCCTGGTACAGGAAGGGGATTCTTCCGCCGCCCGCCCCCCAGTTCCAGCGGTTCTCGAGGTTCTGGTAGACGAACTGCCCCCCGATGTCCTTCAGGGTGCCCTGCGCCTGAACTGCAACTCCCAGGTTGCGGTTTCCGAGCATGTCCGAGAAGAAGGCGGCGATGGAGCCCACCGCGAAGGTCCCGAACTGGTCCACCCCCGCGCCCACCGTGGGCTGCGTGATGAAGTCGAGGGAAAGCCCGGGACGGTAGGTCTCGCCCAGCGCCGCGGAAAAGGTGCCGGGAGCCTCGAGGGCGGTGTCGGGATCGTCCAGGAAGGCCATCACGCGGGAGGGGAACCGGGTCTCGGCCGGAGGAAGGAACCGGGCCGCGGGGTCCATGTCGGCGGCGACCACGACCGGCGTGGCGGGCAGGTCGCGGGAGTCGACGGAGTAGACGTGGTACTCGAACTCGTCGAACACGGAGAAGACCACGGTTCCAGTTTCCCTGGCCACCGTCATGGCCGGGGACATGTCGGTGATCCCGCTGACCCCGGTGGCGATGCGGGTGACGCGCTGGGTCTCTCCGGATTCCAGCTCGATGCGGAAGATGTCGCTGAAGCCGTCGGGATCCGAGAGGAAGTAGAGTCCGCGGCCGTCCGGCGTGAACTGCGGGTTCGAGTGCCGGACGTTGCCGAACACCTCGACGGTCTCGATCCGCCGGGACTGGAGGTCCAGCAGCGCGATCCGCATCTCGGAGTATACGAGGCGGTCGAAATCGGTCTCGGGGCCTCGATCGGAGACGAAGGCGACCGTGCGCCCGTCGGGCGAGAAGGTGGGCTGGAGAGCAGCGTGCCGATCCTGCGTGAGCTGCGTGATCCGCTCGGTCTCGAGGTCGAGCATGTAGAGGTCGGTTGCGCCGTTCGCCTGGCCCGAAAAGACCATGCTCCGACCGTCGGGCGACCACGCCGGACCGGTGATCTCGCCGATCTCGCGGCCCACGGTGATCCGACGGGCCTCGCGACCCCGCTCTGCGTCGGCGATGACGATCTCGTTCCGGCCGCCGGCGAAGACGACGAAGGCGACCTGGCGCGAATCAGGTGACCAGGCCCCGGATGAATCGATGAACCGGAGGGCGTCGGTGTGCGGGTCGGCAGCGGCGCTGGACAGCCGCCGGATCGTCTCGCCCGTGCGCGCATCCGCCAGGAAGAGGTCGAAGGAGAAGAGGTCCTTCTCGGAGATGTAGAGCATCCTCGAGCCGTCGGGAGAGATCGAGGGCGCCACGTTCTGCCGGCCGGCGCCGGTGGCCGGCGAAAGGAGGAGGGATCCTGCCTCGGCCGGTGCCAGGCGGTCCGCCATCAGGGGGCGGTAGTGGGCCTCGGCGGACGCACGCCAGCGCGCCGAGAGAGTGTCGGCCGAGATCCCGAGCGTGGTCTGGATGGCCGGTGCCCAGCCGGTCCGGAGTGCGGTGCGGAACAGCCGGACCACCGCCTCGTCCCCGTACTCGCCTCCGACGTAGGTCCAGAAGGCCTGGCCGAAGCGGTACGGGAAGAAGCGCGACTCGCGGGTGAGCTGCTGCAGGGTGGGGAAGTCGTCGCGGAGAATCGCGTCACGCATCCACATCGAGGTGAACGCATCCTCGCGCCCCACCGACAGGTACTCGGCCATCCCCTCGATCATCCAGAGCGGAAGCATGAAGAGACCCTGCAGCCCGCCGCCCCGCCGGGACTGAGCGATGTTGTACTGGAAGGCGTGGACGAGCTCGTGGCCCAGGACGTGGTCGGTCGCTGCGTACGAGCTTCCGATGGGCATCACCACGCGGTTCTTGAGCGACTCGGTGACGCCTCCCACTCCCTCGGAGATCGCTCCGCCGATGGTGTTCGTCTGCTGGAAGTCCGGATGGTCCGCGTAGAAGATCAGCGGCTTGCGGTCTTCGAACTCGTGCTGGAAGAGGCGGGCCAGGCGCTCGTACCAGCGCTCCGACATGCGGGCCAGGTCGTCGACGACCGCCTCGTTCTTGTCGTAGAAGTGGATCTCGAAGTGCGGTGTGGTCAAGACCCTGAAGTCGAACCGGTCATACTGGACCTTGTTCCGGCCGAAATACTGGGCCTCGGCCGGCGCGGGTACGACGAGGGGAAGGAGGAGCGCGAAGAGGAGAAGCGTTCCGAACCCGGCACCCATGGCACCGGGAAGACTGCGTCCCCTGCGGACCCGGACGTTCTGCCGGTCGTGCATTCGGAGATCCTCGAGTGATGTCGGTCGGGGTGATCCGCCGGCGCGTGCGCCAGGGAGCGAGGGGGGAGTCGACGGTTCCTACCCGCCTCCTGCGGGCGGGATCCGGAAGGGTGAACGACGGCGCCTCCGGGGGGGTGGCACCGGGTGGCGGACGCTTGCCCCGGGGGCGGCCCACGCCATCTTGAGCGCGGAAGAACCTGCCTGGCTCCACCCCACCCGCACCCGATGTTCCTCCCGGGCAGGAACGATCACGACGCCTCGAACCGGACAACCCGTTCCCCTCCTCCCGGGTTCCCCATGACCCTCGACACCACCGGAATCGAAACCCCGGCCGCCCTCGTGGACCTGGCTCGCGTGCGCAGGAACCTCCGAACCGCTGCCGACTACTGTGCATCCCACGGCCTGGGATGGCGTCCGCACGTGAAGACCCACAAGGCTCCGGAGCTGGCCAGGATGCAGCTCGAGGCGGGTGCCGCCGGCCTGACCGTGGCCACCCCCCGCGAGGCAGAGGTCATGGCGGAGGTCTGCGGAAACCTGCTGCTCGCCCATCCGCCGGTCGGGCCCAAGGTCTCCCGGGTGGTCGCCCTCGCCGAGCGGGTTCGCATCACCGTGGCCCTCGATGACGAGGCCATCCTCCGCCCGCTGGCCGAGGCCGCGGCCGCCGCCGGCAGGTCGGTGGGCGTACTCGTGGAGGTGGACGTCGGCATGGGCCGTGTCGGGTTGCCCGACCCGGAGGCGGTAGCGGCGCTCGCACGGCTGGCCACGGAGCTCGCGCCGGCCATCGACTGGCGGGGCATTCTCTTCTACCCGGGGCACGTCCGGGTCCCGGCGGCCGAGCAGGACGAGCTCCTCGCGGACGTCTCGGCCCGTCTCGGGCGGGTTCTCGACGTGCTCCGAGCGGCCGGGCTTCACCCCGCGGTCGTGAGCGGCGGTTCGACGCCGACCCTCTTCCGGAGCCACGAGATCCCGGGCCTCACGGAGATTCGTCCCGGCACCAGCATCTTCCACGACCGGGACTCGGTGGCGCTGGGCGTCGCCAGTCTGAACGAGGTGGCCTACTCGGTCCTCGCCACGGTCGTCAGCACCGGGGTACCCGGTCAGGCGGTCGTGGATGCCGGATCGAAGGCGCTCGCGAAGGAGCCCTTCCGGGCGTCCGGCGGGGAGGCAGGCTACGGGGTGCTGCTGGATCGTCCCGAGGTCCGGATCATCGGCGTATCCGAAGAGCACGGCATCCTCGACCTGTCGGGGACGACCTGGCGTCCCGCGGTGGGAGAGCGGGTTCGCATCGTTCCGAACCACGTCTGCGTATCGGTGAACCTGCAGGACCGGCTCCTGGCCTTCGACCCGGAGCCGTCGTCCCGGGACCGTGACGGCGCGGGGGACGCTCGCCGGCCTGTGGGCGCCGGCGAGGCGCGCGGCACACCGGCAGGGTTCCGTCCGATCGAACTCCCCGGGCGAGGCCGGCTCCCTTTCGGTTAGTCCAGGGGGTGCGCCGTAGCCGGGTTCCACCGTATCTTGATTCAATCACCCACAGTCCCGACAACCCAGGAACCGGACGCGTTCAGACCATGCCCGAACTCCGTGCCGTCGCCACCGACCAGGCTCCCGCCGCCATCGGACCTTACGCCCAGGCCATCGTTTCGGACGGGTGGATCTACTGCTCAGGCCAGATTCCGCTCGATCCGGCCACGATGCAGCAGGTGGAGGGAGGCATCACGGAGCAGACGCACCGGGTGCTCCAGAACCTGAAGGCGGTCCTCGAGGCCGCCGGCGGTGGACTCGACACCGTGGTCAAGACGACGGTGTTCCTTTCGGACATGGGGAACTTCGGCGCCATGAACGAGGTCTATGCAGAGTACTTCGGCACGCATCGCCCGGCCCGCGCGGCGGTACAGGCGGCCGCCCTCCCGAAGTACGTCGACGTGGAGATCGAGGCGGTGGCCCGCGTACGCTGATCTCCCGCGCGGCCCCGACCCCGGGCACCCGACGCACGGGTGTGGGTCGGTACCCGCGTTCGGGCCGCCAGGAGAAGCCCTGATGAAGCGCATCCTCGTTCTTGTCGCCGGTGCCGTCATCCTGACCGGATGCGCCGCACTGTCGGGCGGGATCACCTATGACGATCCGTTCCAGTCCACCGCGGAGCGCCGCCTCTCGGTGCGGGTCGAAAACACGAACGGGTTCGACATGAGCGTCGTCGCGCTCGCACCCGGCCGCCGGTACCAGCTCGGGCAGGTGCAGGGTCGCACGATCCGGCAGTTCTCGATTCCCTGGTCGCAGCACCAGGAGGTCCGCTTCCAGATCGAACCGATCGCCGGTCGACGCCACACGACGCAGGCCGTGCCCGTCGGGCCGGGCGAGTGGATCTGGCTCCAGATTACCGAGCCCATCAACCGGTCCGTCGTACGCAGGTAAGGGTCCGCCCGCCCTCAGCGCATCTCGCCCGCGGCCGAGGTCGCCCCGCCCAGCGGCGCCGGTGTCCAGGCCAGCCCCACCCGGAAGCCCGGCCCTTCCTCGCCCGACGACAGCGCCGTGCTCCTGCTCAGGTCGAGCATCAGGCGGTCGGGCACGAGTACGGAGCGAAGCCCCGCCTGCATCTCCGCCCCGTCGCCGGTCAGGCCGTACACCTCCCCGATCAGCCACGCACGGGGGTGGAGTTCCAGGTCCGTGCGGGCACCCCACGCCAGGCCATGGTGGTCGTGCGCGTGGTCACCGTGGTCCTCCCGCTCGAAGCCCCATCCGGCGTTCAGGTGCACGGCGGCCGGAACCCGGTCGGCGTGCAGGGTGATCGGAACGTGGGCCCATGCGGAGGTGGGGGACCCTGCGTTCCCGAGGGGAAGGGCGGCGCCGACGGCGATCCCCCAGCCCCAGGGTCCGGCGTCCGCGTCGCGGAAGAGGGACTTGGCCTCGATGACCCCGTGCGCGTCGCGGGACCCGAACCCGGCGTCGAGCCAGGCGACGCCCAGCGTGAGTTCGGTGGCGGGAAGAAGGGTGCAGGCCGGGAGGATCCAGCGCTCGGATTCGCCCCACCAGGCCTCGGCCTGGCAGGCGCCCTGCTCGGTGACGGCGGCGTCGTCCACGGCGAACTGCTGCGCCGAGGCGTGGGGAGCCACGAGGAGAAGGGTTACGAGCGCCCATGCGGCGCCGAGGGTGACGTGGATTCCGCGGGGGGTCGTGCCCCGGTGGGTCCGGATCGTCGGGATGCGGTTCATTGGATGGCTCCTTTGGGCCCATGGCGCCGCCCCGCGGCCGTTCGCGGAGGACGCAAGAAGGGGTGCTGCGAGGCACGGCGGCGTCACCCGCGCGAGCCACGTAGGGTTCGGTCTGGACCTGGGGGAGGAGGGAGGCCGTCGGATCCCGGGTCCTCGGGACCCGGTCGGCTTCCCGCTTCGGGCTGGGGATGCCCGGGGAAGGATCAGGTCAGGAACGGGCGGAGCCGAGGGCCTCCTTCCTGCGTCGACCGAGGGGGTCGGTCATGGCTCCTGTTCCTCGTTCCTGGATCGGGTTTCCCTTGCGAAACGCACCCGTCGGCCCCGGGGTTCGGGATCGCAGGCACAACCCTTACGTTACTTTGGCCCACCACGACAGGGCAACCCCGCGCCGCCTTCCTCCCGCCACCGCCCCGCCTCTTGACCCTCTGGGAAGCCCTCGTCCTGGGCATCGTGCAGGGCGTCTTCATGTTCGTGCCGGTGAGCTCGACGAGCCACCTGGTGCTGGTGCAGCACTGGCTCCTCTCCCGGGGTTCGGCGATGCCTGCGCCCGAGTCGGCGGAGATGATCCTCTTCGACCTCGTCGTGCACGTGGGAACGCTCGGGTCGATGGTGGTCGTCTTCCGGCGCAGCGTCCGGGGGTACTTTCGTCGGCTCGGCGGGGAACTCCGGGGGGAACACCCCGGTGACCGGCTCTCGAGCCGGCTCCTCGTGCTGGGGTTGGGCGCGGTCCTCGTGACCGGTCTCTTCGGGTACCCCCTCAGGAGCGTCTTCGAAGGCGTTTTCGCCCGCCCGGAGGTCATCGCGGTGACCCTGGTCATGACCGGGGTCATCCTCTGGTGGACCGATATCCTCCCGCCGCGACGGAGGGGGCTTCGGGAGCTTTCGCCGGCGGTGGCGGCAGGGGTGGGTCTCGCCCAGGGGCTCGCCCTTCTCCCCGGGCTCAGCCGGAGCGGCACGACGATCGCCGCCGGGCTCTTCCTGGGTCTCCGCCGCCGCTGGGCCGCCGAGTTCTCCTTCTTCATCGCCTTCCCGACGATTCTCGGCGCCACGGCGATCATGGGGATCGAGGTGCTCCGGGCCGGGGGCGTCGGCGGGATCCCGGTGGCCGCCTACCTCGTGGGCGCCGTCACCGCCGCAGTCGTCGGGATCGGGGCGCTCCGGGTGGTCCTGACGCTCCTCTACCGTGCCCGCTTCCGGTACTTCTCCTGGTACGTCTGGGCGCTCGCGGCGGTGGTCCTGATCACCCGGCTCGGATAGCCCGCGCCGGCCGGAAGCGCGCCCCGCAGGCGCGGTCAGGCGCCGTAAGGCACCCAGATGTTCTTGATGCGCGTGGCTTGCTCGATGAAGGGCTCGCCCTGGCCCTCGACGTCCAGGTGCCACTGCCGCGGCGATGCGGGGGTTCCGGCCGGACCCACCCCGTCGGTCCAGCTCCGCTTCAGGTTTCCGATGGACCGGAGCTCCACCTCGCGGGCCTCCTCGGCACTCCCGAAGCTCCAGACCGCGTCCACGTCATCGTGGTCCGCGAGCACGGGAACCAGCTCCGCCCGGAGACCGGTCACGAGGTTCACGACGCCGCCCGGAAGGTCCGAGGTGTCAAAGACCTGGTAGAGGTCGGTGGCGGCGAGCGGAAAGGCCTCCGAGGGCACCACCACCACGGTGTTTCCGAGGGCCACCGCCGGGGCGATCGTCGACACGAGTCCGAGGAGCGGGTACGCATCCGGGGCGGCGATCCCCACCACCCCCACCGGCTCCACCATGGCGAGGGTCACGTTCCGGAAGGGGGTGGCGTGCACGCGGCCGTCGACCTTGTCGGCCCATGCACCCCAGGTGAAGAGCCGCTCAACCGAACGCCGCACCTCGAGGGCCGCCGCCTCTGCCGGGAGCCCGGCACCCTCCCGGAGGCGGGCCTCGAACTCGCGGTGCCGGGCGTCCAGGTTCTCGGCCACGAAGTGGAGGACCTGGGCCCGCAGGTGCGCCGTGGAACCGGACCAGGCCGGAAAGGCCTTCCGCGCCGCCTCGACGGCGTTCCGCAGGTCCTTCCGGTTGCCGCGCCCGACCACGCCGGCCAGCGCGGCGTGCCCGGTCGTCGGGCCGCCGGCCGAATCATCCGTCACCGCACCCGGGTGGTCCGGACGGGCGATCACGAGGCTCGTTCCCCCGTCCGGCCGGGGCTGCTTCCCCCCGATGTAGAGCTTGGGGGTGCGGTCAAGGGCCTCTGGTGTACCCGGCACGCCCGTGCCCGGCCGGACGAGGGCCCGGGTCGTCGGAAGGTGCGGCCCCGTCGCATCCCCCCCCTCAAGCGCCGCCTCGGCGCGCTTCGGACGCAGGTAGGCCAGGAGCCCCTCGCGCCCGCCCTCGCGTCCGAAGCCGCTTTCGCGCACCCCGCCGAACCCCGAGGCGGCGTCGAAGACGTTGGTGCAGTTGATCCAGACCGTCCCCGCCTCGAGCTTCGGTGCCATGTCGAGGGCCAGGTTCAGGTTCTCGGTCCAGACCGAGGCCGCGAGGCCGTAGCGGGTGTTGTTCGCAAGGGCGATCGACTCCTCCGGCGTGCGGAAGGTCATCAGCACCACCACCGGACCGAAGATCTCGACCTGGGCCAGCGTCCCCGAGGGCTCGACCCCGGTGCAGAGGGTGGGCGGGAAGAAGGAGCCGGTCGCGGGCATCCCGTCGCGCTTCCACGCCGGCTGCCAGATCTCGGCCCCCTCCTCGCGCCCGCGCTCCACGAGCGCCTCGATCTGCTCGAGCTGCCGCGGGTCCACCACCGCGCCCATGTCGACCCCCTTGTCGAGGGGGTCGCCCAGGCGGAGCGACTCCATCCGCGCCCGGAGCTTCGCCACGAGCGACTCGGCCACCCCCTCCTGCACGAGGATCCGGGAGCCGGCGCAGCAGACCTCGCCCTGGTTGAACCAGATCGCGTCGACGACCCCTTCCACCACCGAGTCCAGGTCGGCGTCGTCGTAGACCAGGAAGGGAGACTTTCCGCCGAGCTCGAGGGTCAGCGCCTTGCCGGTCCCCGCGGTCTGGCGCCGGAGGATGCGCCCCACCTCGGTGGAGCCGGTGAAGGCGACCTTCCGGACGCCCGGATGCCCGGCCACCGCCGCCCCGGTCCGCCCGTCGCCGGTCACGATGTTCACGACGCCGTCCGGCACCCCCGCCTCGACGCAGAGGTCGGCGAAGAGGAGCGCCGTGAGCGGGGTGTACTCGGCGGGCTTGAGGACCACCGTGTTCCCGCAGGCCAGCGCAGGCGCAACCTTCCAGGCCAGCATCAGGAGGGGGAAGTTCCACGGAATGATCTGCCCAACCACCCCGTGGGGCTCGCGGTCCGGAAACTCGCGCTCGACGAGGGCGGCCCAGCCGGCATGGTGGTGGAAGTGCCGAGCCACGAGGGGAACGTCGAGGTCCCGGCTTTCGCGGATCGGCTTCCCGTTGTCGAGGGATTCGAGCACCGCGAAGAGCCGCGAGTGCTTCTGGATTCCCCGGGCCAGCGCGTAGAGGACCCGGGCGCGGCCGTGCCCCCCGAGCGCGCGCCAGGCTTCGAGGGCCGCGGTGGCGGCCTCGACCGCGCGGTCCACGTCGGCCCCGGACCCCTGCGCGGCGCGGGCCAGCACCTCGCCCGTGGCGGGGTTCCGGGTCTCGAAGGTCTCCTCCGCGTCCTCGTGCGCGGTCCATTGCCCCCCGATGAAGTGGCCGAAGCTGCGGCCGCGGGCCTCGAGCCAGGCCTCGGCGGGGGCACGGCTCTCCGGGGCGGGCCCGTACTCGAGGGTGCGGAAGATCTCGGCGATGGTGGTCATGGCTGGCTCGGGGGTCAGGCCATCGGGTGGCGGTGGAAGGCCGAGTAACGGCCCGTGACGTGGTGCTCGAGCTGCCGCTCGATGTCGGCCAGGAGCGACGAGGCGCCGAAGCGGAAGCGGTCCGCCTCGAGCCAGCGCGGTCCCAGCTCCTCGCGCATCAGGATCATCCAGGCGAGGGCATCCTTCGCGGCGCGGATCCCCCCCGCCGGCTTGAAGCCCACCTCGTGCCCTGTGCGCTCGCGGAAGGTCCGGATCTGGCGCGTCATCACGAGCCCCACCGGGAGGACGGCGTTCACCCCCTCCTTCCCGGTCGAGGTCTTGATGAAGTCGGCACCGGCCATCATGCAGACCACGCTCGCCCGGGCCACCGTCGTCAGCGTCGGGAGCTCCCCGGTGGCGAGGATCGTCTTCAGGTGCGCATCCCCGCAGGCCTCGCGGTAGCGGCGCACCTCGTCGTAGAGGGCGGCCCAGTCCCCGGTCAGGGCGTGGGCCCGGGTAATGACGACGTCGATCTCCGCCGCCCCCGCCGCCACGGAGGCCTCGATCTCGGCCACCTTCTGCGGCATCGGCGAGAGGCCATGGGGGAACCCCGTCGAGACGGCGGCGACGGGAATCCCGCTCCCCTCCAGGGCCTCGAGCGCAGTCTCGACCCAGTGGTGGTAGACGCAGACGGCGGCCGTTCTCAACGGGAGCTCGGTCACACCCAGCGTCTCGAGAAGGTCGCGGCGCACCGGGTTCCGGGCCTTGGCGCAGAGGCGCCGCACGTTCGACGCCGTGTCATCGCCCGCGAGCGTCGTCAGGTCCATCAGGGTGATCGCCCGGAGGAGCCAGGCGGCCTGCCACTCCTTCTTTACGCTTCGCCGGGCGGGGAGCTGGGTCGCGCGGCGCTCCACCGCGCTCCGGTTCACCTGGAGGGTCCGGACCCAGTCCAGGTCCAGCGGGATCCCCGGGTTCCGTGGGTCCGCGTGGGCGGCCGGTCGCGCGCGATGAGCGACGGCGCCGTCGGAAGGGGACTCGGGCCGGGCGGCGGCTTCGGGTCGCGCTGCGCTTCCGGTCTGGGCCATGGGGATCCGGGGGATGCGGGGGAGTTGGAGGGCGTCTCGAGTCCCGAAAGCTATCGTCCCGGTGGCGGTGGATCCACGTCCCGTTCCGGGAGGAAGGGGACCGAGTCGCCCGGCGTCACGATCCAGGCCTCGTACCACTGGGCGCGGCGCTGCACGCCGCCTCCGCGAACGGTTCGCCAGACCATCGACTCGAGGGGGAGCAGGTACGCGGGGGCGCCGTTCGCCTCGGTGCCGGGGAAGCGGGTCCACCCGCCCGCGCCCTCGTCGGGGTCGGGGGTTCGGAAGCGCCACTCGGCCCGGACCAGGACCGTGTCGGGAGAAAGCTCCAGGTGCCCGTCCAGACCGGGTCGGGTCGGATCGGGGGCGCAGAAGGCGAGGATCCATCCCCCGCCGATCCCCGGAGAGGGCGCGCGAAGGCGCTGCTGCTGCACGAAGAGCGGGGTCCCGAAATGCGAGGCGAAATCGGCTTCCAGGGGCGCGTACGACCAGGCATCGTAGGATCCGGCGGGGTCGGTTCGGCGCACGCGGAAGGCGTACCCGTCCCGGGGGATGCGGCGCTCCCACGACAGGCGGAGTCTCCCCGAGAAACCCCGCTGCCCCGCCACGAGCCCCTCCGGGACCGCCCGGTTCGTGGCGGCAACCTCGAGGGTGTCGGTGCGGGCGAGGGTGTAGGTCGCGGCCCCCAGCGTGTCGAGACCGCCGGGATGGAGGCGGGCCATGGCTTCCCAGAGCTCCGCCGCCCCGGGATCGTGTTGGGCGGGGCATGGCTCCATCATGGCCTCGACGGTGAACCCCGGAAGGGGAAGGGGCGTCGGCTCGAGGACGATCTCGACCGGGCCGCCTCCGAGGGCCTCCGGGGGAAGGAGCTGTGTGCGGGTCCGATAGCCGAGTCGCTCCGCGTGGAGGGTGAAGGCTCCGACCCCCGAGCGCGGGCGCAGGCGGAAGCTGCCGTCGGGACCGGTGAAGGCCGCCGCCTCCAGCCGGTCGCCCAGCCTGAGCTCCACGCGGACTCCGACAATGGGTCGTCCTTCGGGATCCACGACGACCCCGTGAACCTCCTGCCTCAACGTATCCTCCCCGATCGATCCGGGTGCCTCGCCCGCCCGGGCGGAGGCACCGACGATCAGCAGGAGGGTGCCGAGGGCGAGGGATCGAAGGAGACGCATGGCGGGGCAGGGGACGGGTCGGAGACGTTGGCCCCGACGGGCGGGGCGGGCCGCTCGGACGGGGTGTCGAGGGAGGACCCGGTGATGATAGCCGGTTCGGGCCCCGGGAGGTTCCATCGGGGGCTCGAGCCCACGGCATTCCAGCCAACGTTCGAGGGCAACCCGCCGCCGGGGGGTCCGCGGCTGGGACACCACGGGGCGCGGCGGGACATTCTGTCTCGCGGGGCGAAGGCGACCGAAGGGCCCGAACCGGGGTGACGCCGCAAGGCGAAAGGGCTCCCCGAGGGATCCTCCGGTGGCATGGAGGGTGCATTCATCGTTGACGCCGGAATGGCGCCCGGCGCGCTCCCGGCGGAACACACCCCCCATCCCCTCGCGGAGGCAGGAAGATGAAGCGACTGCTCGTTCCCCTCGATGGATCCGCCCTGGCCGAGAACGCGGTACCCGTGGCGCTGGGCCTGGCCCGGCGTTTCGAGTCCGAGGTTCACCTGGTCTCGGTGGTGTCCGATCTCCCGCCCGTGCCCCTCGCGGCGGGGGACGGGGAACTCATCACGCGGTGGTTCGAGGCCGAGGAGAAGCGGGCCCAGGACTACCTGGCCAAGGTGGTGGAGGGCCTTCCGGCTGCCTCCACCGCAGGGGTGCAGACGCACGTCCGGAGCGGGCCGGTTGGCCGGACGCTCCAGTCCCTGGTGGACGAGATCGATGCCTCGCTGGTCGTGATGACGACCCACGGCCGAGGCGCCTGGCAGCGGGCCTGGCTCGGGAGCGTGGCCGACGGGATGGTGCGCCAGGGGCGCTCGCCCGTTCTCCTCCTGCGCGAACGTGACGCCGGCCCGGTTTCGGCCACCGGAACCCCGCGGCGGGTCGTCGTTCCCCTCGACGGCTCCGAGGCTGCCGAGACCGCGCTGACTGCCGTGGAACCGATGCTCGAGGCGGGGAAGACGGTGGTCGACCTGGTCCTCGTGCTCCAGGAGCCCATGCCGATGGCCACCTCCTACCTTCCCCACGCGGTGGCCGAGGGAGGATTGATGGAGGCCCGGAAGGAGCGCGCCCGCGAGTACCTCGAGGGGGTTCGGGGACGGCTGGCCGAGAAGGGTCACTCGGTCGAGACCCGGGTCCTGACCGCGGGGGACGCGGGCCACGGGATCCTCCAGTACCTCGAACGTTCCGGTGCCGACCTGGTGGCGCTCGCCACCCGCGGCCGAGGTGGCGCGGCGCGGCTCGTCCTGGGGAGCGTGGCGGACAAGGTCATCCGAACCGCCCCGGTTCCGGTGCTGGTGTCCCGCAGGGAAGGCGAGGGCTGATCCGGAGGGATGCCCGGGGAGCGGGGCGGGGGGTGGGGGCGGAAGTCCTCGGTCTCCCGCCCCGGCCCGTCGGCGACTGCGGCCCGCTGGCCTCAGACGTCGAGGTCTTCCGCCGCCGAGGGGCGGGACCCGAAGGCGGTGAGCCCGGCCTCGTCGGCGACCTCCGGGTCCGGTCCGGTCCGAGATGGTGTTCCAAGGGGAAGGGCGAAGGAGAACGTGCTCCCCTGTCCTTCCTCGGACGCGGCCCAGATCCGGCCACCGTGTCCACGCACGATCCCCCGCGCGATGGCGAGCCCCAGCCCGATTCCCCGCCCCCTTCCGCCGGCTCCTCGCCAGAACCGGTCGAAGACGCGTTCCAGGTCGTCGGCCGGGATCCCCTTCCCGGTGTCGGTCACGTGCAGGCGCAGTTCGTCCTCCCGGAGCTCGGACCAGAGCCGCACGACCCCCCCCTCCGGCGTGTGCTTGACCGCGTTTCCGACCAGGTTCGAAAGGACCTGCTGGATCCGGTCCCCGTCCGCGCGGACCCGCGGGAGCCCCTGGGTCGGGACCTCGTTGCGGATCGTGATCTCCTTGACCCTGGCCAGGGGCATGAGCATCTCGAGCGCCTCGCCCACCAGGGGGCCGAGCTGCGTCGGAACCGGGGCGAGCTCCAGGCGACCGGCCTCCATCCGACGAACCTCGAGGAGGTCCTGGATCAGGCGCTCCATGACCTCGGCCGACCGCCGGATCGCGGTCAGGTAGTACTCCTCCTGCCCGGGCCGGCCCTCGGCGCGCCCCGGCCTTGATCGCTCCATCGCCTCCAGGCCGATGAAGATCGCCTGCAGCGGATTCCCCAGGTCGTGCGAGACCACCCCCATCACGTCGTCCCGGGCCTCCACCGCCCGCTGCGCCTCGCGGAAGAGTCGGGCGTTCTCGACGGCCATCGCGGCCCGCCGGCCGAGCTCCCGCGCGAGTTCCACGTCTTCCGCATCGTAGTCCCGCCGCCGGAGCAGGTCTCCGGGATCCGGCGCCGGGGTCTCGCAGCGCATGCAGAGGAGGGCCCCGATGATGCGCCCAGCTGCCTGGAGCGGGACCACGATCCAGGAGCGAGGCTCGAGCGAATCGAGGAGCGCGCGGTGCTCCGGCCCCTGGGAAACGCGGTCCAGCGCCTCGGGCCCGGCGCGCGGCACATGAACGTACGAGCCCTCGTGCAGCACCTCCCCCATCAGGTGCGGTCGGCTCCGGTCCAGTGACAGCGCGTGAAGGGCCCGCGCGACACCGGCCCGGGCGGGGTCGCGGTGGCGCGTCACGACGCGGCGTACCCCGCCGGCCTCGTCGTCCACCAGGTCGATGATGCAGAAGTCCGCCAGGTGCTCGAGGGCCAGCGTCCCCACGGAGCGCAGCGTCTCGTCGAGCTCGAGAGACCCCGCCAGGACCTCGCCGACGCGGGCCAGGAAGGCCTGCCCCGCCTGCCGGCGCCATCGATCCGAGACATCCCGGAGCACGACGGTGAAGTGTCGCTCGGACCCCACCGTCAGCTTCTGGATCGAGGCCTCGGCCGGGAACTCCTCCCCGTTCTTGCGCAGCCCGCTGATTTCCTGTCGCTGCGCCATTCTCCGGGACGCCACCTCGGAAGCGGAAAACCGGTCGACGTGGCCCCGGTGCACCGCCCGCGCCCGTTCCGGGAGGAGCATGTCGAGGGGGCGGCCGATCACCTCGTCGCTACGATAGCCGAAGATCTCCTCGGCTCCGTGGTTGAAGAGGACGATGCGATGGTCCCGATCGATCGAGACGATGGCGTCGGAAGCGATCTCGACGATCCCGGAAAAGCGCGCCTCCGACGCCCGAAGCTCGATCTCCCTCTCCTCGAGCCCGCGAAGCTCCGTGACGTCGGTGCCTGCGGCGAGGACGGCCCCGGGCGCGCCATCGGCGCCGTTCACTACCGCATAGCTCCAGAGTACCCTGCGGAGGCGGCCGTCCCGGGTCCGGATCGGCACCTCCAGGGGCTCCGTCAGGGTGCCGTCGAGCACGCCGGCGAGGAGGGTCGGAAACCCGTCCACGGCCTCGGGCGCCACAAGGACCTCGGATGCGAGCCTTCCCTCGCAGTCGCCCCCTGTCCACCCCGTGAGCCGCTCGAGTGCCGGGTTCACGTGGAGAATCCGTCCCTCGGCATCGGTGATCACCACCGGGCCGGCGAGGACGCTGGAGATCCTGGGGAGCAGGTCCAGGGGATCGACGGGAGTCACGGTCGCGGCGTGGGATGAATGCAGCCGGGTCCCGGGGGTTCGCCGGGGGGACGCCGGAAGGTAGGTCGGACGGTGCGGCGAGGGAAGGTGGCTGAACGGGACAATAGGACCTATCCTGAGTCAGGGTGTCCCATGCTCCAACATGGCCGCTCCGGGTGCCGCGGGTCAGCGCCGGGGGTGGGACGGTTCGTCCCCTGCGGGTTCCAGGCTCGTCCGCTGGCCATTTCCGGGCCCGCGCAGGGTCGCTCACAGGGCGTCGGGGCCGGAGCAGGGCTGGACGGCGCGTGCGGCACGAAGCTTGAGTTCCCGGGGGCGGGGGCCAGCACAGGCCTCCCTGACCTCATGACGCACACGCACCAGGAGTCGATCCGACCATGCGCACCGTTCGCGACATCATGCAGACCAAGCTGATCTTCGTCCGTACCGGGACCCCGGTGGACGAGCTCATCCGGCTCCTCGACGAGGAGGGCATCTCGGGGGTGCCGGTCCTCGACACCGCCGACCAGATCCGGGGCGTGGTTTCGCGCACCGACGTGATCCGGGCCGCGGCCCGTGCCCGCGAGGTCCCCGCCGCCGACGAGTTCTGGGAGACCCTCGGGGCCACCTCGACCGACGAGGAGGAAGAGGACTCGGCCTGGTTCCTCGCCCCGGAGTCCGCGGTCTACATGGTCCGGGCCGAGGCCTTTCCTGCCGTGGCCATGGGCGACACCACCGTCGACGAGATCATGACCCCGGTTGCCTTCTCGGTCGATCCGGACATGCTGATCTGGGAGCTTGCCGATTTCCTGGTCCGCGGTCGGATCCACCGGGCCCTCGTCCTGGACGATGATCGGCTGGTCGGGATCGTGACCGCCTTCGACGTGCTCCGGGTGATGGCCACGGACGCCGCCCCTTGAACACCGCGCCGTCCCACCCCTCCGGAGGGGCGGACCCGCTGGGCGTCGTCGCCGGTACCGCCGCCCAGGAGATCGGGTCCGCCCTGACGGCGATCCAGGTCGCGACAGAGCGTCTCGAGCGCGCTCGCCCCGACGCGGATGGTGCGGGTGCCCTGGAGCTCAGGGTCATCCGCGACCAGAGCGAGCGGCTGGCGAGGCTCGCACGACACCTCCTGGAGCTTGCCCGGCCCCCGCTGCGCGCGGAAGGGCCGCTGTCGTCCATCGACCTGCCGGCGCTGGTGGGCCGGATGGCCCCCGTGCTCCGCCGCGAGCTGGACCAGGCAGGTGTCCAGCTCCGTTTCGAAGGGCTCCTGATCGACGCGGAGGCAGGTGAGGAACTGGCGGTCCGCGCCGACCCGCTGCGCCTTCGCGAGGTCCTCCTGGCCCTCGTGGCCAACGCACGGACCGCTGCGCTCGGGGCGCCCCAGCCCCGTTGGGTCCGCATCGGCGTGTTTCCGACGGACGGGGGGGGCGGCGAGGTCCGGGTCACGGACTCCGGTCCGGGCGTACCGGACGGCGCGGAGGAGCGGATCTTCCTCCCCCTGGTATCCGGATGGGGCGGCGCGGGAATGGGGCTTTCCCGATCCCGCAGCTTCCTCGCCGGCGCCGGGGGGGCGCTGACGCTCCGGAGGCTTCCCTCCGGAGGTTCCGAGTTCGTGCTGACCCTTGAATCCTTCCGGGAGGATCCACGATGAACCGAGGGGCCACGCCCATGGACACGCCGGAGGACCCCCGCGGGGGGACGCCGCCCCGGGTTCTCGTCGTCGAGGACGAGGACATGATCCGCGAGCTCCTCGAGCAGACGCTCACCGACGAGGGGTTCAGGGTCGACGTGGTCGCCACCGGAGAAGGGGCGCTGCGCCGCCTCGAGAAGTCGCTCTATGACGTCGTTCTGCTTGACCTGAACCTTCCCGGCATGCACGGACTGAACGTGCTGTCGGCCGCGCCGGTCACGCAGACCGACGCCCAGTTCATCGTGATGACCGCGTTCGGGACCGTGGACACGGCGGTAGAGGCGATGAAGCTCGGGGCCTTCGATTACATCAACAAGCCGTTCCGTACCGAAGAGCTCCTCCTGACGCTGCGCAGGGCCGTCGAGGAGACCGCGCTGCGGCGGGAGGTGGCCCAGCTCCGTACCCGCGTCGGCCGCGGCGCCCGCGACACGATCCTGGGGAAGACGCCGGCGATCCAGCGCGTCTTCGACCTGATCGAGCGGGTCGCCCCGACCCGGGCCAATGTACTCATCGCCGGCGAGACCGGGACGGGTAAGGAACTCGTGGCCCGTGCGGTCCACGATGTCTCCGATCGCGCCCGGAAACCCTTCATTCCCGTGAACTGCTCCGCACTCCCCGAGACCCTCCTTGAAAGCGAGCTCTTCGGGCACGTGAAGGGGGCCTTCACCGGGGCGGTCCAGTCGCGCCGGGGGCTCTTCGAGGCGGCCCAGGGGGGGACCCTCTTCCTGGACGAGATCTCGACGATCTCCCCGGCGATCCAGGTCAAGCTCCTCCGCGTGCTGCAGGAGCGGCGGATCACCCCCGTGGGCGGCTCCGAGTCGATTCCGGTGGACTTCCGCCTGATCGCCGCGACGAACGAGGACCTGGAGTCGCTTGTGGGTGCGGGGACCTTCAGGGAGGACCTCTACTACAGGCTCAACGTCTTCCCGATCCGGGTGCCGCCCCTCAGGGAGCGCCGCGAGGACATCCCCATCCTCGCCAACGCGTTTCGCCTGCGCTTTGCCGAGGAGAACGGGGTGCCCGCTCCGGAGATCCTGCCGGAGACCCTTTCTCGCATGATGGGCTACCCGTGGCCCGGGAACGTCAGGGAGCTCGAGAACGCCATCGAGCGGGCGCTGATCCTACACTCGGGGGCACGGTCGCTTCCCTTCGAGCCCTCGTCGGCGGGAGGGGCCCGCGAGGAGAGGGGGCTCCTCGAACGGGCTTCGGAGGAGGCGTGGTCCCTCGACCGCCTGGAGCGGGAGTACATTCTCGAGGTCCTCGATGCGAACGGATGGCACCAGGGGAAGGCTTCGGAGGTTCTCGGCATCAACCGGCGCACCCTCTACCGCAAGCTGAAGCTCTACCGCGAGGAGGGCGTGCTCCCGGCCGAAGGGAGCCAGCTGCAGGCAGGGTAAGGGCGGCGCCGTGGTCCCGAGCCTCCCCGAGACCTGCGTTTCTCGGGGGGCGTCCGCCCTCCGGTCGTGGCACCCGGGTTGAACCCGGGGCCCCGGTGGCCGATCATTCCCGGGTCCACGACGTTCACAGCCACGGACCCTCCCGCGGAGTCCACGTGCCCTCGGTACAGGTCATCGCGAACCCCAATTCACAGAGCGGGCGAGGCGCGAGGGTCCTTCCGGCCCTCGAACGCGCGCTCTCCGGGAGGACGGAGCCGGGTGCGTTCCACGCCACCCGGGCGCCCGGCCACGCGAGGACGCTGGCGCACCAGCTGGCGGAGTCCTCCGGCGCGGAGGGGGGGGTGCGGACGCTGGTGGTGGCCGGTGGTGACGGCACCCTTCACGAGGTGGTCAACGGCCTCCGCGACGCGGGCTTCCCGGACACGATCTCCCTCGCGCTCCTCCCGGTGGGGACCGGAAACGACTTCCACCGGATGCTCCGCGCCCGATCGGGGATCCCGGAGCTCATTCGACTCCTGGACCACGGCGTGGCCCGCCCGATGGACGTGGGCGAGGCGAGCTGGGCGGGGGGCGATGCGGCCTTCGTGAACCTGCTCGGGGTCGGGATCGACGTGGCGGTGCTCGGACGCCGCACCGCGTTCGCCCGCCTGCCGGGACTCCTCCAGTACGGCGCGGCCCTCTTCTCCGCCCTGCGACGGTTCGACCCGGTACCTCTCGACGTCGACCTCGACCCCATGGCGTCGAGGGGCGGAATCCACAGCCCGGCGCTCCTGGCGGCGGTCACCGTGGGTCCCTCGATCGGGGGCGGCTTCCGGCTTTCGCCCCACGCCCGCGGTGATGACGGGCTCCTGGATCTCTTCTTCGCGGAGCCCTTGAAGGTCCTCGAGGTAATGCGGCACCTTCCCGGGGTGATCCGGGGTACCCTCGGCACCACGGATCGCATCCACAGAGCCACCTTCCGCTCGGCCCGCCTCGCATCCCCCGACCGGCGCCCCTTCGCCTTCGAACTCGACGGAGAACTGATGCCCCACGAAACCCCCTGGCTCGAGGTGCGAATCCTGCCCGGCGCCGTGAACGTCCTGGACCTGGCATGAAGCCGATGCCACGTGGCGCCGCCGTGCGGGTCGCTTGCGCTGTGGCCGTCGGGCTGGCGCTCCTCGCCCTCGGGGGTGTCGAGGAGCTCGGGGCCCAGGCCGCGTCTCCGCCCTCCCGGGTTCTCGAGTCGGCGACGGGGGTCGAGGGGCGGCTCGCGGCGGCGCCGGGGGCCCAGCCGGTGCCCGAAGTGGCAGGCGGGATCACGCCGCGAGGTGCGTTCATCCGGTCGCTGGTCGTACCGGGATGGGGCCACATGGCCGCCGACGCGCCGGGGCGCGCGGCCTTCTACGTGGCCGCGCAGGGCGGTACCTACTGGATGCTCGCCAAGTCGCTGATCCGTCGCCGGAATGCGGTGCGCTACCGCGATTCCGAGTTCGACCTGGTGGTGGGCGAGCTCCGGGCTTCGGGCATGATGAACCCCGACAGCCTCCGGTTCCGTGCCGAGCGCGATCCGCGGGTCGAGCGGTGGGACGAGCTGATCGAGATCCGGGGCGAACAGGTCGAGGACTGGCTCGCCCTCGGTCTCTTCCTGTCGCTGCTCGGGGCGACCGACGCCCTCGTGGCCGCCCACATGGCCGACTACCCGGAGCCGCTGACGATCCGGGTCGGGCCCTCTGCCCACCCCGGCGGAGGATGGCGCCTGGGCCTCAGCCTTCCCTTCGACCGGCCCCGTTCGCCCGGGCGCTGAACGGGCGAGGCTGGCCGCCGTTCCACGCAAGGAGCCGGGGGCGGGCGCCGGGTTCCAGCTCGACCCAGGTGCAGTGGGCGAGCCAGTCCCCGGAGTTCAGGTAGAAGCGCCCCGGGGCGACCTCGACCTTTCGCGGCAGGTGGGTGTGTCCGAGCAGGACGAGCTCCAGCGCGTCGTCGGCGAGAAGGGTGTCACGGGCCCAACGTTCGAGAGCTGCGGACCGCTCCAGGAGGCGGGGGTCCGGGGGCGCGTCGTCCGACATCCCGCGGAGCTCGGTACGGGAGACGCGGCCGGCGATCCACGCGCCGACATCGGGGTGGATCCAGCGGAAGCCGAGGCGGGTCAGGCGGCCACGCAGCAGGAGCCGGAGCATCCGGTATCCGAGATCCCCGCGTCCCAGGCCGTCGCCGTGCGCGACGAGGGCGGATCGCCCGGCGAGCTCGAGACGGACCGGGGCGTGGTGCACGTGAAGCCCGATCTCGGTCCGGAGGAAGCTTCCGCCCCACCAGTCGTGGTTGCCACCGACGAAGTCGATCCGCATCCCCCCGTCGACGAGTTCCGCGAGCTTTCCGAGCGTTCGGGTGTATCCACGGGGAATGACGCTTCCGTATTCGAACCAGAAATCGAAGAGGTCCCCGTTCAGCACCAGGTGCCGGGTCCGGTCCGCTGCCAGATCGAGCCAGGCGTGGAACGCCTCGACGCGATCGGTCGGGGCGGCGCCCAGGTGCTGGTCGCTCGCCACGAGCGCATTTCCTGCGCCCGGAGGGTTGCTGTCGGGGATCATGGGGGCGGAAGGTAGCCCGGCGCCGGGGGCGGGGGAAGCATCGAACTGCCCGCGCCCCGTGCCGGTCCTCCACCGGTGGCGTTATCTTCCGCGCAACACATCCACATCCACCGGGCCCCGGCCGCGTGCACGGGTGCCCCGGAAGGCCTCGTCGATGCAACGTTCAGCATTCCCACCTCGTCACCCTGCCATGGGCGGCCTGCGTGCCCTTTCCGGTTTCGGGGCAGGTGTGATTCTCCTGGCCGGATGTGCCTCCGCACCGCCGCCGCCGCCGCCCGTCGTGGACGCGGGGGCGGTCGAGCGCGAGGCCCAGGCCGCCTCCACCCTCGACCGGCCCTACCGGCTCGTCTTCGACTGGGAGTTCCAGGAACCCGGCGTGCGGGTCAGGGGACGGGGCGTGGCGCGGGTCGAGCCCCCCTTTCGCGCCCGACTCGACCTCTTCGCCTCGAACGGGGAGCGGATCGGGGCCGCCGCGCTGGTGGACGACGACCTCAGGGTGCCGCAGGGCATGGCGGTCGTCATCCCCCCGTCGCCCATGCTCTGGGGAGCGCTGGGCGTGTTCCGCCCGGGCCGTGGACTCTACGGGCCCGAGGCCCAGCGACCGGCGCAGGACCGTTCCTCGATCCGGTACCGTTCCGCTGACGGCGGCACCCTGCAGCTCTCCATGCAGGCGCGGCGGATCGAGCGGATCGAGCGCCGGCTGGAAGACCGCGTGAGCGAGGAGCTCAGGGTCCGGTTCGGCCCGGGTGACGAGCGTTTCCCCCGGGACGCGACCTACCGGGACCTGGGTGCGGTCCGGGAGCTTCGGATCACCTTCGCGTCGGTGGAACCGGTGGAGTCGCATCCCCCCCACATCTGGACCCCCGATGCATAGCCTCCCGGGGCGGGTTCCGGTCCTTCTCGTGGTCGCGCTCGCGCTTGCCGGATGCAACTACACCTTCCGGGCCGGGGCAGGGCTTCCCTCGCACGTCCGCACGATCGCGGTGGCACCCCTCGACAACGAGTCGGACCGCTTCGATCTGCCCCAGCAGATCCATGACGCGATCCAGCAGGAGGTTCCGAGGGCCTTCGGGGTGCGCATCGCTGCCGAGGAAAACGCCGACGCGCTGATCCGGGGCGTCGTGCGGCGCTACGCCGTTGATGCCGGATCCTACCGGTCCGCGCCCGGAGGAGGCGCGGAAGTGCTCGAGCGAGCGGTGTCGATCACCGTCGAGATCCAGGTCATCGACCGGGTCGAGCAGATGATCCTCTGGGAGAACCGATCTCTCTCGACCCGGGGTGTCTTCATCGAGGGGCAGGAGCTCGAGGAACAGGGCAGGGAGCTGGCGATCGAGCAGATCGTCCGCGACATCATCAACGGACTCCAGTCCAACTGGTAGGTCGAGGCATGCCGGAAATCCCAGGAAGCCCTCCGATCCGGCTGGGCACGCGCGGCTCCCTTCTCGCCGTGACCCAGAGCGGCTGGGTCGCCCGACGGATCGAGGCAGCCACCGGAAGGCCCGTCGAACTCGTACGCATCCGGACCCGTGGTGACGAGGACCAGGAGCGACCTCTCTCCGAGATCGGGGGGCAGGGCCTCTTCACGAAGGAGCTGGACCGGGCCCTCCTGGCGGGCAAGGTGGACCTGGCCGTGCATTCGCTCAAGGACCTGCCGACGGCCTTCACCGAGGGTCTTGCGCTCGCGGCCGTTCCCGAGCGGGAGGATCTCCGGGACGCGCTGATCGGACCCGAGGGCGAGGAGACGACACTCCGCACCCTTCCCGAAGGCGCCCGGCTCGGCACCAGCTCGCTCCGCAGGCGCGCGCTGGCGCTCGCCTTCCGGCCCGACCTCGAGGTGGTCCCGGTCAGGGGAAACCTGGACACCCGCATCGGGCATGTCGATGCAGGACGGTACGACGCGATCCTGCTCGCGGCGGCCGGGATTCGCCGTCTGGGATGGGGTGCCCGCATCAGCGAGGCCCTCGACCCCGGCGCGTGGCTCCCGGCTCCGGGGCAGGGGGCACTCGCGATCGTCGTCCGGACCGACGCGATCGAAACCCACGCCGCGTGGATCCGCGCCCTTGACGACGCGCCGACGCGGAGCGCGGTGGCTGCCGAGCGCGCCGTCCTCCACGCGCTCCAGGCAGGTTGCCAGCTTCCGGTGGCCGCGATGGGGCTCGCCTTCGGAGGCGGGCTCCGGCTGCGGGCGGTCGTGGCCTCGACCGATGGCCGGCACCTGGTGCGCTCCGAGGCTACCGGCCGCGTGGACGATGCGGTCGGCCTGGGACACCGGGTCGCCGAGGACCTGCGCGGGCGCGGCGCCGACGAGATTCTTCGCCGCCTCGAGCTTCCCGACGCGGTTCGCTCCGTTTCCACGCCCGGCTCCTTCGCCGGCTGACCCCGCGAGAAGACCGATCCATGACCCGATCCGACGACCGTGCCCCCGACGCCCTCCGCCCCGTGACCCTCGAACCGGGGTGGGCCCCGAACGCCGAGGGTTCCTGCCTCATCACCGCGGGGGGAACACGGGTGCTGTGCACGGCCTCGGTCGAGGAGTCGCTCCCACGCTGGCGGGAGTCCAGGGGAGAGGGATGGGTCACCGCGGAGTACGCCATGCTCCCGCGGTCCACGAACACCCGCACCGGTCGCGAGCGCGATGGCGCAAGGGGGCGCACACAGGAGATCCAGCGCCTGATCGGCCGGGCCCTTCGCTCGGTGGTCGACTTCCGGGCGCTGGGTCCGCGGACCGTGACGATCGACTGCGACGTGCTTCAGGCGGACGGGGGCACCAGAACGGCCGCCATCACCGGAGGCTGGGTCGCCCTCTTCCTGGCCTGTGACACCCTGGTGCGGAAGGGGCTTGTCGATGCGCATCCGCTGACGGGAGGTGTGGCCGCCGTCAGCGTCGGGGTCGTGGAGGGTGTCCCTCTCCTCGACCTCGACTACCCGGAAGACGCCCGCGCGCAGGTCGACCTGAACGTGGTGGCGAGCCACGACGGACGGTTCATCGAGGTCCAGGGGACGGCCGAGGGGCATCCGTTTTCCCGCGAGGAACTCGACCGGCTTCTCGACCTGTCGCTCGTCGGGGCGGGTCGGCTCGCCCGGATCCAGCGCGAGGCGCTCCAGGCGACCGTGGCCGGACAGGGCAACTGACCGGTGCGCCTCCTCCTCGCCACGCGAAGCCGTCCGAAGGTCGAAGAGATCCGGGAGATTCTCGGCGACCTCGAGGGGCTTCGGCTCCTGACGCCTGACGACCTTGAGCTGTACGCGACGGACGAGGAGGAGGAGATCGAGGTCTTCGAGACCTTCGAGGGCAACGCGCTGGCGAAGGCCCGTTGGTTCCAGGACCGGTCGGGGCTTCCGGTGCTGGCGGACGACTCGGGAATCGTGGTGGATGCACTTGACGGTGCCCCGGGCGTCCGATCGAAGCGCTTCGCCCCCGAGGGCCGGGTCGCCGAGGTCGGAGACCGGGACCGGGCCAACAACCTTCATCTCCTGGAGCGTCTCGAAGGGGTTCCCCCGGCGCGCCGTCGTGCGCGCTTCGTCTGCGTGGCGACGCTCCTCGATCCCGACGGAAACGCCACGCACGCGCGGGGGGAGGTCGAGGGGAGGATCCTCCTCGAGCCCGCGGGGGACGGCGGGTTCGGTTACGACCCGCTATTCCGCGAGGCCTCGACCGGGCTCGTCTTCGGTCAGATGCCGCGCGCGCGAAAGACGGAGCTCAGCCATCGCGGGCGGGCGTTCCGCCAGATGCGGGCGCACCTGGCCGGCGTGATCGAAGGGTGGGCTGCGGAGGGGGAAGGATGACGGATCCGCGGTGGACGCCCGCCGAGATCGCGCCGAACGAGGCGGCGACGCATCTCCGGATCCGATGGGGCGACAACCACGTCTCGGAGTTTCCGCCCCGCCACCTCCGCGTGGCCTGCCCCTGTGCAGGGTGCGTCGACGAGCTCACCGGCCGCCGGATCCTCCGCGACGAAGACGTTCCCGTCGACGTGCACCCCCTCGTGATCACACCGGTGGGCCGGTACGCCCTGCGGTTCGACTGGAGCGACGGCCACACCACCGGCATCTTCCCGTGGGAGTACCTCCGCAGGCTCTGTCCCTGCAACGCGTGCGACGCGTCGAGCGGGATCCCTTCCTCCCCGTGAGGGGACCCGGTATGTTTCGGCTTGTTCGGGGTGTGGCGCAGCCCGGTAGCGCGCCTGCTTTGGGAGCAGGAGGTCCCGGGTTCGAATCCCGGCGCCCCGATTGACCGCACTGACCGCCCGCGGGCGGAGGGGGACGGCACCCGGCGGGGCACCGGGGGATCGTCCTCAAGGTGCTGCCAGCAGGCGCCCGTAGCTCAGTTGGATAGAGCATCGGACTTCTAATCCGAGGGTCCCAGGTTCGAATCCTGGCGGGCGCGTCCATACACCACAACGACTTACGCCCCTCCGAGCGGTCGACGGAGGGGCGTTTTTCATGCCCGTGGGTGACTGGCGGGTGACAGCGGAGGAGGTGAGCCCAGGTTTGTTTGCCTTGCGAACTGGCCCGCTGTGTGCTCGCTGGATATGTTGCGTTTCATGGGTACAGGCACACCTAGACGGCCGCAGGAGAGGATCACCGGGGGCCTAGACATCGCTGAGCTCGAGGCCAGGCGACACGAGTTCGCATGGTGGGAGCTGAGCCGGGTAGTCGAGGAAGGGAGGCACCCCAACCGGGTTGAACTCGCAAGACTGTTAGACAAGGCCATGCGAGAGGCTTGCGCACCTGACGAAGTGCGCGAGTACCTGGTCGAGCGGATCCGAAACCCGGACGAGCATCGAATCGAAGAGGGCCGCACCGCCCTTCCGGAGACCGTCCGCGAGCGCCGCGCAGAGGAACTGCACTGGCTCGTGCGGCTGTTTCAGGCCGCATTCCGCATGCAAGGGGTCTCGAACCCTCGCGGGCTGGCGATGGAGCGCGTCGGGGAAGTTGTCGAGCTGACCGCCTCATCGGTCAACGCATTCCTGAAGAGGGACCGGGCCGACGGCCCGCGGCGTGATTGGAGGCAGGAACTAGCCGAGGCGGAGGACTGGATCCACGGGGCCGTTCGAGACGGGTACGTGGAGCTCCGTCCGAAAGAAGGCCTTGTGTGGCTGGCACCAAAGAAGGGGAACGAAACTCTTTAGTTTCTTCCCCCTGTGGGGGCTAGAACCAACCGCGACAATCCATGCGTAACGACTCACCACACGCACGGAGGACTCCATGTCGCGCGCAACTTCCATCCCCCGGCTCCTCACGGCAGCGCAGGTCTCGGAGGCCGCCGAAAACCTCCCGAAGGGCCGGGTCTACGAGCTGACGAGGAAGGGACTCATCCCTCACGTCAGGATCGGGGCCTCCTACCGGTACCCCGAGGACCAGCTCCTCGAGTGGATCCGGAACGGCGGCACCGCCTCGACTGCGGCCTGACCGGTGGCTATCTCACCGCTCGGGCTGGATCTCAGCCTCACCGGAACCGGGTGGGCCACACCCGCAGGCACCGGCACACTCTCCCCGCCGGCGAAGGTAGGCAATGGGGTGGATCGCCTCCGGTGGATCCGGGACCGGGTCCTCGAGCTCGCGTGGCCCCTCCCGGACCTTGTCGCGATCGAAGGCGCCGCGTTCGGGCAGGCGCGCGGCACCTCCCGCCTCCACGCCCAGGGCGAGCTTTCGGGGGTCGTTCGGGTTGCGCTGCACGAGCTGGGGGTGCCGGTGGTGGACGTACCCCCGGCGGTGGTGAAGCGGACCGCGACCGGGAAGGGGAACGCACCCAAGGAAGCGGTCCTGGCCGCCGCAATCCGGCGCCTCGGGTTCGAGGGCCATTCCCCCGACGCTGCGGACGCCCGGTGGATCCTCGAGGCCGTGGGGCACCGCTACACGCTCCCCTGGCGGACCGCCCTCCCGGTGGCGCACCTGGCGAAGCTCGAGACCGCGGTCGGGTGGCCTGATCTCTCAGGCCTGCGGGGGGCGGCATGAGGCTCCCCACTGCCCGGGAGAAGGCCGCCGGCCGGGAGCACGCTCTCGCCGCCCTGATCCACATCCGAGCCGCCTACCGAGCGTGCGAGGCCGCAGAGGAGGCCCTCGGGGGTGCGGAGCGGGAGACGGCTCGTCTCGTGTGCCTGGGGCTCGCCGGCGCGGGCAAGCGCCTCCGGAAGCTCGCCCTCGTGATCGGGGTTCCCCCGGACGAGCTCGAGGACGGGGGGAGGTGATCGCCATGGACCGGCAGCCCGCCGAGGAGGCCCTGATCCGCGCCCTCTGGGGCGCCCGAAGCTCCGGAGTGCTCCTGGCCAACATCGACCCGGCCGACGTGCCCCGGCTCCTCTTGGTCATCTCCCGCGGGATCGCAGGCTCCCCGACTACGCCGGGAGACCGCGCGCGGCGCCTACTCGAGATCGCGCGACGCCCCGAGGAGGGCGGATCATGAGCCTGGCCACCCTCGGCCCACACCGCCTCGACAGCACGACGAGCGGCAGCCTCGTGCTCGAGCAGGCGGTCATCGGCGCCGTCCTGGCGGACCGCCCCGAGGCCCGGAAGGCCACCGGTGCCGTGGTGGCCACCCTTTCGCCCGAGGCCTTCCTGCATTCACCCCACCGGGTGCTGTGGCGGGCGATCCAGTCCGCTGCGCACGGGGGGAAGGGCGTGGACGTGGTCTCCATCGGGGAACGCCTCCAACGGACGGGCGAGCTGGACCAGGTGGGGGGATGGCCAGCCCTGAACGACATGGCCGACGCGGTCCCCGGCTCGGATGTGGTGGAGAAGCACGCCGAGATCCTCCGGGAGATGCAGAGCCGGCGGGAGGTGTCCCTCATCGCGAGAGAGGCGGTTCGGAGGGTCGAAGAGGCCGGAGACGACGCCGCCCAGGTGTTCGCCTTCCTGAGCGAGAACCTGCGCCGTGTGCGGGTGGGCGCGAGCCACTCCTACCGGTTCCTCTCGGCCGAGGACATGGAAGCCCAGGGCCGCCCCGACCCGCTGGTGGATGGGATCCTCCCCAAGAAGGGCATCGCAGCCGTGGCCGGCGCCCCCGGCTGCGGGAAAACCTTCCAGGTGCTGGGCATGAGCTGCGACATCGCCGCGGGCCTTCCGTGGCTCGACAAGTACGCGACTGCTCAAGGCGAAGTCCTCTACGTCTGCGCGGAAGGATCCCTCGTGTTCGGGGAGCGGGTTCGGGCCTGGAGGGAGTCGCGCGGATGGACCGGCCGCCTCCCGCTCACCGTGGTGCCCCAGGAGGTGAACCTCATGGAGCCCGGGAGTGTGGCGGTCTTCATCCAGGAGGCACTCGCATTCCTGCCCAGTCCCCCGGCCCTGGCGGTCTTCGACACCCTCTCGCTCTGCATGCTCGGCGGCGAGGAGAACGCGGCCTCGGACATGAACCAGGTGATCGCCTCCGCCAAGGTGGTACGGGACGGTCTCGACTGCGCGGTCCTCATCGTCCACCACGCCGGCCACAACGCGAAACGGGAACGGGGATCCACCGCCCTTCGGGGCGGGGTGGACACCATGGCCTTCCTGGAGAAGAGGGAAGACGAGTCCCTTCTCCTGACCTGCGAAAAGCAGAAGGACCAGGAACCGTTCGAGCCCATCCGACTGGAGCTCCGGGAGGCGGCAGGGAGCTGCGTGATAGGTCCGCGGACGGGTGCCGGACCTACGCTGACGGCGACCGGACTTTCGGTCCTCCAGGCACTGCATAGGTCCGACATGGGAGACGGACTTACGAGCACCGACTGGCTCGAGGTCTCCCCGGTTGAGAAGTCCGCCTTCATGGTCTACCGAAAGCTATTGGTGGAAGAGAGTTACGTCAGGAGGGACAAGCCCGGAAGAGGCGCCAGATACAGCCTCACCGAGGCCGGGAAGGCCTACGTATGAGGTTGGTCCGCCGTTGGTCCGGCGTTGGTCCGGCGGACCTTGCCGATTGGTTCGTCCGGAGGCCCCCCCTCTATAAGGGGGCCGGACGGACGGACGCAGACCCTCGGACGTTGGGAAATGAGGGTTGTAGTAGAGAGGGGGAGAGAAGAGAGGTGTACCACCGCCCCCGGCCTGCCTGTCGGAGGCCTCGAAACCTTCACACCCGACGCAGCGCCCACGATCGCCGCCCCTACCGAAGGAACTCGCCGCATGAAGCCTGATACCCGAAGCGTCACGACCCTCGACCTCCCGCTCGGGGTTGGCCGCCAGACGTTGCGACTGATCCTGCAC